>JADFXZ010000192.1:3144-4285 GCA_015233265.1 Nitrospirota bacterium | reverse complement strand
GCTGGCGGCAGCGCCGTTTAACAGCCCGGAGGCACAGCTTTATTTTTCGGCCATGAACGGGGCGGCAAACTACGCCTGGGCAAACAGGCAGGTCATAATGTACCAGACAATTGAGGCCTTTGCTCGTGTGCTTTCCGCCTCCTTGCGGGATTTAGGCATGAGGCTCGTCTACGATGTGGCGCATAATATCGCAAAGGTGGAAACTCACACTGTTGGCGGGACAAAGAGGGCGCTTGTTGTCCACAGAAAGGGTGCTACGCGTGCATTTGCCGCTGGGCACCCGGAGCTTCCCCTGTCGTATAGGCATATCGGGCAGCCCGTACTCATTCCTGGCGACATGGGCAGGGCGTCATATGTCCTGACCGGTACAGAGACAGCTATGGCTGAGACCTTCGGCTCAAGCTGCCACGGGGCGGGGCGGCTGATGTCAAGACACCAAGCGATTAAATCGGCAAAGGGCAGGGCAATCTGGAGGGAATTAGAAGACCAGGGGATAACTGTAATGACCGCCGGTAAGACGACACTGGCAGAGGAGATGCCACAGGCATACAAGGATATATCAAACGTCGTAGATATTGTCCAAAGCGCCGGGATTGCAAAGAAGGTGGCTATGTTAAAGCCGCTTGGCGTGGTCAAGGGATAGCGGTTGAGAAAAATAGGCCGGATTAACTTCGCAAACCTCTATCCGATATTCTACTGTCTGCAAAGGCCGCATGGAGCACTCAGCACAAAATACGCCTTCACAGACGGCGTACCGTCGGAGATTAACGCCCTGATACGACAGGGGGCTATTGACGCCGGGCCCTCATCGTCAATAGAGTATCTGCGAAACCAGCGGTTGTATAATCTCATTGAGGGTCACTCCATAAGCTCCTTTGGGCAGGTCATGAGCATCATACTTTTCAGCCGTGTTGCCATTAATACCCTGGAGGGTCAAACAGTGCTGGCCTCATATCAATCTGAGACCTCAACCAGCCTTCTGCACATAGTGCTGCGCAAGTTTTATAACCTTACGGTTGAGATAAAGACCTCACGGGTGCCGCTGCGGAAGGGGCTGATTGAGCATCCCGCATATCTTCTGATAGGTGATAACGCGCTTATCGAGTCGGCCTCAGCACAAAATAACAAGCTCTATCGCTAT
>JADFXZ010000192.1:0-3134 GCA_015233265.1 Nitrospirota bacterium | reverse complement strand
ACGGGAGTGCCGTTTGTCTTTGCCCTGTGGATAAGCAGACGTGATGGAAAGGACGAGGCTGTGGCGCAACTGCGGCATGACCTCGATGCGGCTAAGGCCGATGCCGTGTCCTCGTTTGACGCCATTGCAAGCAACAGCCCATATACGAGCCACTTCACGGCAGAGACCCTAACTGCGTACTGGCGCACTATCTCGTATGACCTGACGCCGCGGCACATGGACGGACTTGCGCTGTTTGAGAAATATCTGCGCGAACTGGGCATAATTGATGAGTAATTTTGGGAATAAATCCGGCGATAAATACGGCATTGACTCTCATAAGCTGATTTACCATGTCTCACGGGTAGCTAAATGGCTTGAAACCGGTGACGTATATCCCATATATATGGAAATCAGCCCCTCCGGGGCCTGTAATCACAGGTGTACTTTTTGCGGCCTGGATTTTATGGGATACCAGAAGCGATTTCTCGACTCAGGAATTCTCAAAGAGCGGCTTTCAGAGATGGGACAACTGGGTGTAAGGAGCATTATGTACGGTGGTGAGGGGGAGCCGTTAATGCACGTAGATATCTGCGATATAATCAGGCACACGGCTGACTGTTCGATAGACGTGGCTGTTACATCAAACGGGGTACTGTTTAAAGGGGCAATTGCTGAGGCCGCACTGCCAGTACTCAAATGGAATAAGGTCAGTCTGTGTGCTGGGGCCAGGCACACATATGACAGGGTTCACCGCACAAATCCCGAGGACTTTGACATTGTGCTTAGAAACATCGCCTATGCTGTTGTGATAAAACAAAGACACGGGTATACCAGCACAATAGGGGTTCAGATGCTGCTGCTGCCGGAAAATCAGGAGGAGGCCGTGGAGTTTGCCCGCATTGTCAGAGACACGGGGGCGGATTACCTTGTGATTAAGCCATATTCGCAGCACCCGATGAGTAAGACTGACAAGTATAGCGATATTAACTATGCTGGCAGCATGGCCCTTGCCGAGAGCCTTGCAGAGATTGCCACAGAGGATTTTAGTGTAATATTCAGGACTAACGCGATGTCTCGGTGGGATGACAAGGGCAGGAGCTACTGCCAGTGTCTTGCGCACCCGTTTTGGTCATACATCGACACCGCTGGAAATTGCTGGGGATGCAGTGTGTACTTAGGAGACGAGAGATTTCTCTATGGCAATATCTACGATAGTTCGTTTAAAGAGATATGGACAGGCGGCCTGAGAAAGAAGATTTCCACATGGATAGAGACAGGGCTTGACGTAAGTGGCTGCCGAGTAAATTGCAGAATGGATGCCATAAACAGATACCTGTGGGCATTAAAACACCAGCCTGAGCATGTTAATTTTATATGAAAGGACATTTCTATTTTGGTGCGACATTGGTGCGACAGACTCTTGACTTATTTCAGTCGTTTTACTAATATACAGGCACACCGTGAAAAAGCAATTTTTTTTATTAAGAAGTCTGCTCTTTTGGATTGTAATGCTGCCGTTTCTGCTTCAGTGCGGAGGGGCTGCCAAGATGCCGCCGGCGGCTAAAGTTTATAAGCCAATGTACAAATGGGTCGAGTTAGGCCCAGAAGGCGGCGTCATTGCAAGGGCTATTACAAAGGGCGCTATATGCCCCGATGTCCTCATCGACTCAAAGCCAGTGTCCATGCGTATGAGAGTTGCAGCCGAAAAGGGTAAATGGGATGTGACAGTGTGCGAGGCGGCTATCCCGCCCGAGGCCGCGAGCGTTTCAATCGATGGTGAGGCTCTGCCATTGCTTAAAAAATCTCCTTCCCGCGTTTTAATTATTGGAGACACGGGATGTACGATCACTGATGATGACGTACAGGCCTGTAATGACACCAAAGCGTGGGTGTTTCCAGAGCTTGCCGAATCGGCTGCCCGATATAAGCCAGATTTAATCATTCATGTTGGGGATTACACGTATCGGGATTCCCTCTGTCCGTATGGCAATGACGGCTGCCGTAGGAGTCCATTTGGCGATAACTGGGACACATGGGAGGCTGAGCTTTTCATGCCGGCGCGAGATCTGCTGCCCACCGCCCCGTGGATATTCATTAGGGGTGACAGGGAACACTGTCTGATAAATCCGAAGGGCTGGTTTCGCTTCCTTGACCCATTTCCCTATTCTGAGAAATGTGAGAACTTCTCGGAGCCTTATAATGTCGAACTTGATACCCTGACACTAAGCGTAATCGACTCCACAAATGCTAACGACAACACATACTCGATGTCTAAAGCAAGCAGATACTCCGAATATATGAAGACTTACGAGCGCACCAACTCAAAGCACCGCTGGTTTCTTACGCACAGGCCAATTTGGGCGGCAGCCGAGGCTCCAAACGTCGAAAAGGCACAGGACAGGACATTCACCCTTAACCACACACTTCAGACCGCCTTCATGTCTGCCGCATGGGAGTCCTTACTGTCAAAGTATGAAATGGTTATCTCAGGGCATCTCCACTTGTTTGACATGTTTAGCTTTAATGAAAAGGGCACACCGCCTCAGTTTGTTATAGGTAACGGCGGCACACTACTGCAGCCAGCCTTGTCAGGTAATATGCAGGGTTACAGGATTAGCCTCAAGACGCTGAAAAACATAAAAAGCGTCTCCACAAATGGCTTTGCAACGATTGAGCCGGATGGTGAGAGCTGGCGTATAACCCTCAGAGACAAAAACGGCAAGCCCATCACCACTTGTTCCGCGGGCTCTGCCTCATGCCAATAGTTCACGACTTT
Organism: Nitrospirota bacterium; assembly: GCA_015233265.1. Classification (GTDB taxonomy): domain Bacteria; phylum Nitrospirota; class Thermodesulfovibrionia; order Thermodesulfovibrionales; family Magnetobacteriaceae; genus Magnetominusculus. Next base: position 376 of record JADFXZ010000192.1, on the reverse strand, counting down.
AGATTACTGGTTTAAGCTGCCTTTCATGTGTTTGACAATTTGGCCTTCTACCATGTAGATGACCATTTCGGCTATGTTTGTGGCGTGGTCGCCAATTCTCTCAATGTATCTCGATATAGAACTAAGTTTTGAGGCCGGGATTATTAGCGCCGTATCTTTGGTCATCAGATCAACTAATTCGTTGAGCAGCCTTTCGTTTAACTCGTCAAGCAACTGGTCTCTTGTAATAACATCAAGGGCAAGCTTCTTGTCAGCGTTTAAAAAAGATGCCACTGAATCTGTCAACATGCTCAGGGCAATGTCCCTCATCTTTGGTATGCCGGCAAGCGTAAAATCTGGCATCCCACAGGGCTGCCCTACGACACGGATTGCTATT
>JADFXZ010000191.1:1968-4323 GCA_015233265.1 Nitrospirota bacterium | reverse complement strand
CCCTGCAATATCGGCAAGCTCAAACGGTTTTCTCGATATCTTCTCTGTCAGATATTCGGTCTCGTAGGGGGAAATTTGCCCGCCTAAATCGAAAAAGCTGAGGTAGTCGCAGCGTGTGTCATCAATTGCCGCAGCCCGAAACTGCTCGCTGAAATCATCCACCATCTGAAGCATCCCGCCCTCAAAGAGCTGCCCACTCTGAGAGAGAATTCTATCTATAGCAGACCAGTTGCCCTCATCAGGATACATAAGCCCCAGCGAGGCCAATTTATACAGATAAACCAGCTCTTCCATAGTTATTTCACCAGCACTTCAGCCCATGCGGCAGAGACGGCCTTACGCCCGCCACCTTCCATGTGGCTGCCTTCCCACACGGCAAAGGCTATGGGTTTTTTCTCACCGGCCTTGAACTGTACGCTTTCCTTGTCAGCCACAGTCATCGGCCTTATCATCACAAGCGTCCATGTGCCGTTTTGCCACTGGGCATCACCAGTTGTGTTTTCAGCTGGTTTGGTCTTTAATGTGCTTGGGCCCTCAGCAGTGGCCTCTTCAATTATCTCCTTGTGAACAGCATCGATAGGATTAGAGGCCGCCCTGCCCGGTATAAAAATATCCTTTTGTGCCTGCGTCTTTTCAGTCCCCGCCCCTGAGACCTTGTAGTCATATGTGTACATGTCGATTGTCATATTGGGATAGCTCGTCTTTACTGTTTGAATGCCGTCTTTTTTATCTTTTGACCGCCATGCCTTCCAGAACAGGATATGTACGGGCTTTTTCGGCTCTCCCATGAAATACTCCGGAAGCGGGTCTGAGGAGATGGGAAATTGTATGGCCGCGGCGTCTGAAAAACTCGTAACCTTAATCGTATCGTCCTTTGTATCGTCCTTCCAGCTCAGGCGAAACGCGATGTACTTGCCGTCGTTTACCGACTGAACATGCAGCTCTTTGACGCCCACGTCCTTTGGCTTTGGCTCGACGAGAAACTGCCTCTGAAGCGGCTGCCTGTACGCGGTCACACTTTGCCATACATCGTCATTTAAACCAATCTTCGAGACATCCACATTCTTAACAACAGAGGTAATCTCGACAAAGGTCTTATCAGCCCCGTAGGCGGCCTGCACAAGGACAAGCACTGCCGCCAACACTAACAATATCTTTGTCCTTATCATCTTTCCTATCATTTTTCCCGTCATTATTTCTATCATGGTGGCCTCCCCCTATGGTGTATTTTGCCTGTATACTTTGAGCTTTTGATCGAAAAACTCCCTCACATACATAGGCTCTGTAACTGGTACCTTCACTATTTCGTTGCCTTTTTCGTCATAACCGTATGCGAGGTGCTCATCAACCTTAAACGAAGAGAGCAATCTTTCCATGCTGCCAAACAGGACAAGCAATCCCTTAAGAGTCTGGTCGTTGGGTATATTTTTATATGTCTTGACGGCGTTGTTGACGCCCGGGCCAAACATCTGCTCCATGTACGAAACGGGCGCGTGAATCGGGGGGATATAGAATATGTTTGGCTCAGTGCCAAGCTGAGGATACAGCGGCAGCGCCAGTTTTCTCACATGGACGAGATAGTCTATCGGGTTTTCTTTTACCACCTTATCAGGCGTGTTTAAGTACCCATGCAGCCTTATCCTTCCAATACAGTTGGTGACGCACTGAGACATCAGCCCCTGTTCCATCTTTGGATAACACCCGATGCACTTTTCGCTTATCCTTGTCTCTACGTTAAACATCGGTTTCTTATAAGGACACGCGCGCACGCACTCCCTGTAGCCGCGGCAGCGCGACTGATCTACGAGTACAATGCCGTCTTCCGGTCTTTTATAAATAGCCTTTCTTGGGCAGGCCGCAAGACACGCCGGATACGTGCAGTGGGCACATGTACGCGGCAGATAGTACATCCACGCCCTATGGGGCAGCCTCAGCCAGTCGCCCTTATTAATTGACCCTGCTATTTCATCCTCACCAATATTCGGATGTGCCCAGTCCTCCTCTGCCGCTATGTGTTGGAGAATCTTCTCATCCTTTTCCGCCGCCTCAAACCGGGTCTTACCGGCGTACTTCTCGCCATTCCACTGCTGTGGGCCAAGCTTGGAGAGAATTCCCATGTCCCAACCCACTGGATAGCCGCCGTAGGGTTTTGTCTCCACATTGTTCCAGAACATATACTCTTGGCCCTTGCCGCTTGTCCATGTGGTCTTACAGGCCAGTGAGCATGTCTGGCAGGCTATGCACTTATTTAAATCAAAGACCATAGCCCATTGTTTTTTTGGTCTGACCTGCGGATATATGTAGGAGGCATTTCTGCCTAATTGCCAGTTATATACCTTTCTCATTTGCATTGGG
>JADFXZ010000191.1:0-1951 GCA_015233265.1 Nitrospirota bacterium | reverse complement strand
ATAAATTTTCCGTTTATAAACGCCAGCATGGCCTCACTCTCCATCGTAGGACGAATTCCGCCCTTGACCGGCCTCCACGGACCCTTGCCGTCTATGCCGCCGTCTTCGTGCTTTTGTATCGTAACAAAGCCCTCACGTGGCGCCCCGTTAGCGCAGTGTATATCAGGCTCAAACCCCTTGCCGAAAGTCTGCCCAAACAGCTCCTTGTGCACCATAGAGTCTGTCAGGAGCGTTGGGCGCAGCCACGCGCGCGTCGTACTTTGGTGGCTGCCGTAGCGAAACATCGCCTGATAGTTTGTCTCAGGGTTTTTTGCAAGGCCGTCCGGTCTACTCTCGTGCCCCTTGACGCTTCCTATCGTTGCAGGGTAGACATTGTGCCAAATCCTCGTAACCCCGCGCGGTGTGCCCGGATAAAAGCGCGCACGGCACATGAGCCTTGCAACTTTATAGTGCTCGTCGGTCTTTTTAGCCCCCCTGTATGGACGGTCATCGGGGTCGGCGTCAATATACACATAATCGCCATCATTTACCCCTATATCTTTTGCATCCTGCGGGTTTATATCGACATACAGCTCGGTAACAAAAGGAATCCTCTTGTCGCGCCTGTACATATCGCTAAACGGCCCAAACCACACGGCAACCAAATCTGTGTCAGCCGGTGTGGTGTGCGCCCCGTGACGGTACTTTGGCGTGTGCAGGATGAACTTAAAGCCCTTAGCCATCAACGGATGCTTTGTCTGCATCAACTCCTCTACGGACTTTTGAATGTTTCTGACTTGTCTGGTGTCAGTTGACAGGTCATTTGACGAAAAACCCCAGTCCTCTGGCTTTTTTGGCCTGATTGCAGTATGTTTTTTACCTACTATAACGTTTGGTTCGTAGAATGTCGCGTCAATTGGTTCTCTGTAGACAATCATATTTTCGCCGTGCTGTATCCACTCGTCCTCGTGGCGATAGAACTCAAGCCTGCCGGACTTCGTATAGTGCGGCGTACCGTCGAAAACCTGCTCATAGCTTGAGATTCTTGGATATGTGCGGCAGTTCATCAGGGCTGGTCTGCCGTTTTTGGCGTCCTCTTCGAGCTTTTGTATCGTATAGCCGGCAAGGTTGGCAGAGGCGTTTATTATCCTCTGTGAGTAGACCTCCATCTTGTCTTCAATTACAAACTTCCAATGCTCTTCAAATCTCTTATCGTTTAACTGTTTGCCCAGGGCTATGGCAACACCGGCAAGTATATCCACATCCGGCTTCGTATCGAATATCCTGGGTAGCGGTGTCCGTGGGTATACCTGCACAAATGGATTTGTGCATGACCCTGTAAAGTCGTATTTCTTAAACTCCGCGGGGGCATCACAGGCAAACACAATGTCTGCATACTCACACGAGGCAGTCCACCAGTAATCTGCCACGGTGACCATCTCAAAACCCTTCAACGTGTTAAGGACAACGTCGTAATGGCCCTTGGCGTTTCCTATGAGTGAGTTGGAGTTATTTATCATCATTGTCTTTGAGGGCGTGTTCATATGGCCCTTACCGGCAAACAGATGCCCGCCAACGCGCAGCGTCCTGTCGCCATAGTTGAAAAAGTGGGCGGATTCGTACTTGAGACACTTTCGCAGCCTCGACGGTTTCGCCGGGTCAAGCTCATGGTCGAAGGGGTTTTCCATTGCGTAGGTTGGAATGCCGCCTATCTCCGCCGAGCGGTAGTTGCCGGCATAGCTTCCCACGTTGCCGCCCGGGTAGCCAACATTTCGCGTCAGCGCGCTTAAAAAGAATATCGCCCTGTCCTTTAAGTCGTTATTAAAGTACTGGTTTGTCCCCATACCGGTTGCAAAGAGTGTCTGTTCCTTGTTCTTTGCAATCTCTCTGGCAAGGGAAATAATGGCTTCCTTGGGTGCCCATGTGATAGTCTGCGCCTGTGCGGGGGTATAGTTTTCGTTTACGTATTCTC
>JADFXZ010000190.1 GCA_015233265.1 Nitrospirota bacterium | reverse complement strand
TACGCAATCATGGTCTCTGAGTCCAAAGGACAGGGCCTCTGCAGGGTTCATATGGATATGCCGCTGGGCACAGATAACAGCGCTTTCAAGTTTTATGGAGCCTGCCGGCCCCTCAAGCACAATGGAGGCAGCGCCCTCAAGGTCTCCGGAGAGCCTAACAGGGGCATCTATGCCAAGCTTAAACTCCTCAGTGCGGCTTATCTCCACCTGCGTTTCACTTTTAAAAGGGGCAAATATTCTGACATTTTCAATTTTACCAAGCGGACCAACTAAAGTCACACTCTCATCGGCCACAAACGATTGACCCTGCCTGAGCACTTGTCTTTTCGTAAGCGTTGCCCCAGAGCCGAAGAGCCTGATGAAATCCCTTTCACACAGGTGGACATGGTGGCCGGTAACGTAAATGGGTATCTGCCTATTAATGCTGGCAGCCGCCGTCTGCCCCACCTTTGCGATATTGAGTGCGTGGAGGGTTTCTCTGGCAATCATACGCTCCTCATCTGCGGCTACGACAAGTATCTTGATTTGCTGGCCGGGGGCGGAGATTTCCTCAATGTGGCCCCTCTTGACCCTTGCCTTTTCGTTTGCCTCTTTTGAGATGACAAGACCGATATGCTCAAGGCCGTGGCAGACGCGACCGCGTATCTCGGAGGAGTTCTCACCAATGCCAGCTGTGAAGATCAACACATCCAGTCCACCCAATATAGCCGCATAGGCGGCTATATATTTTTTGAGCCTATAGCAAAACAGCGACACCGCGGTCTTTGCCCTTTCATCCCCGGCACCGGCAGCGGCAAGGATTTCCCTCATATCATTACTTAGCCCTGTGAGGCCCTTAAGGCCGCTTTCCTTGTTGAGCAGATTGTCGACATCCTTGGTACTAAGACCGGAGTTCAACAAATAAATCAGCACACCCGGGTCGATATCGCCGCAGCGCGTGCCCATGGCAAGACCCTCCAGCGGGGTCATCCCCATGCTGGTGTCAACGCTTATGCCGTGGTCAATAGCGCAGACAGAGGCCCCGTTGCCAAGATGGCATGAGATGATTCTCAGCTGCCTGACACTGCGCTTGAGATATGTCGCCGCGGTCAGTGACACATAGTTATGGTTTGTGCCATGAAACCCGTAACGCCGAATGTTTTCGCCGATGTGGTACTTATCCGCCAAATCTCTGGATATGGCATATAAATACGCACTCTGCGGCATGTTCTGATGAAAGGCCGTGTCAAAGACCGCAACAGCACCTTTGTCCGGCAGGAGTTTTCGAATCTCCTGCACTCCGGCAAGGTTATATGGATTGTGCAGCGGGGCAAGCGGGATACACTGCCTTATGCCCTCGATTACCTCATCCGTTATCACGGCTGAGTTTCTGAACTTATCCCCGCCGTGAACAACACGGTGCCCAACGGCGTCAATTTCTTCAAAGTCTGTAATGGCTCCAATTGTGGAATCAGTCAGGGCGGTCTCCATCTCATGAAATGCCTTAGGGAAATCAGGGACTGCTATTTCCTTTTTTATCTCTGACTTCAGGGATTTCACCTTGTGATATGAGGCGCTCGTGCCAATTTTCTCTATGAGGCCCTCTATCAGTGGAATTGGGTTAGACGTATCAAAGAGCGAGTACTTAAGCGATGAGCTGCCGCAGTTTATAACCAGAATCTTTGCCGGTTTAGTGGCAGAGGAAAAATTTAAGTCATAGGGGTCGGGATTTTCCTGCCTCGATGCCTTAAACTCAGCTATAAGCGCCTCATTTTGTTCCTTCTGCGTCATTCTCTTATTAATCAGGGCGGCTATTTTAAGCAGTGCGGAAGAGTTTTCCACTATCACCTGAGAAACCACATCGCGGGCAATGGCAATGCACTGTGATGGCTCAACGGCAACCACATCGGCAACTGTTGGCTCGCCGGTCATAACAGACATTTCACCAAATATGTCTCCAGACTTTAAGACAGCTGTGAATAGTTTATCACCCGTGGAATCGGTAAAGGCCACCTCTGCCTTGCCAGTTATGAGGAGATAGAGAAACCTGCCCGGTGAGCCGCGTGATATGCTTATATCTCCGGGGCCGCAGTCCTCCAGCGTCGCCGCCCCTATCAGCGTATTGAGTTGCATGTCAGTAAGGTCTGAAAAAAAATGAGTTGACGCAAGAAACGCCTTTAAGTCCATATCGCCGCTCTCCTTCACTTTTTAGTAATGCACTTAACAATATCACCTAAGTACATCCTGTGATAATCCTTTAATGGGTAATTCGATTCAATTGACGGGTCTATGAAATGCCCCGGGTCTATGTCGTGGTAATAAATCTTCCTGCATAGCAAGACCAGACGCGCCTCTTTGAAATATACCGTACCGGTGTCTTCAAGGGGGGTAAGGCCGGTTGCCGCCATCTTATCAGTATCTGCGCCTGAGTGGGTACCGCAGAAAAGGAGCGTCTTTTTGTAGTCCGGGCTGAAGAAAGACAGACTAAACATATCGGATTTTTCCATAAATCCATAAGTGTGGCGTGTGGGGCGGACTACACAGGTGCAAATCTTCTTAGCCCACATGATGCCAAAGCCACCCCAGCTTGCCGTCATGGTATTAAATGACCGCGCCGTACCAGCTGTAACCAGCATCCACTGGCTGCCAATTACCTTAAACGGGTTATCAGGCAGCTCATCAGGGCCTATCTCAATAAACTCATCAGCCATAAAAATGTCTCCTTTAAAACGATCATTATGTGCCTTTTAATATAACATACCCAACTGAGATCGCAACAGTGAAGGCCAATTCATTCATGCGGCAGACAATAACACCTCTGTCCTTTGTCGTCGCTTATTATGCTAATATATTAGCATAATATAAATATGCCATAACCAAAAATGACCAATAGGACATCAAAGTTGTATGGAGTTGGCTGTGCAGACTCTTATATTCTCGATAGTCATTGCAACATATAACCGCAGGGATTCCGTAGAACGGTGTCTGCATTCCCTGTCGTTGTTAGATTACCATAACAGTGCATTTGAGGTTATACTAGTGGACGACGGCGGGAAGCATCATCTCTCCGATATAATAAACACATTTAAAGACAATATGAATATTTCCCTCATAAGACAAGATAATGCAGGGCCAGCTAGTGCCAGAAATGCCGGTGCGGCTATAGCGAAAGGTAAGTATATCCTGTTTACAGACGACGACTGCACTGTCTCTGTTGATCTTCTGAGAAAATTAGAGACACATCTTAACAATTTTTCTAAATGCGCCGTGGGTGGGAAAACCGTAAATGCCCTGACTGAAAACATATATTCTAAAGCCCAGCAAGTGCTTTTAGATTACTTATTTGCGTGTTTTAACAAAGATGAGATAACATTCCTGACAAGTAATAATTTTGCTGTACACGCAGGTGACTTTAAGGCTGCCGGTGGTTTTAATGGCAAATTTAAAATAGCCGGCGGGGAGGACAGGGATTTGTGCCGCAGGCTGCGGGCCGCAGGATGTCCTCTGGTGTATGCCCCTGAGGCACAGGTATATCACTACCATTCACTGAGTCTGTTATCTTTTGTGGAGTTAAACTTCAGATACGGCAGAGGGGCCTGCCTTCTCAGGAGGTCTGCGTCTATGCCGCAAAATACCCGCGTTTCTTTCGAGTCCATTAAGTTTTATCTTAACCTTATACTGCATCCCCTTAATAGCCGCACATGGGTAAGCCGTCTTACTATCACATTGCTGCTTTTTATATCCCAGTGCGCCAACGCCCTCGGGTTTGTGTGGGAGTTAATCTGCGAAATCGGCAACGGCAAGCATTGACTTATCGATAAACAATAATATATGATGTTGCATTGATATTACGTCGCGCAGGAGATATGGATTTGTCCGGGGTTTCAATTGTAAAGGCTGCCGATGAGAAGTTAATGTTCTTGCGGGAGATTACAGGAAATGCTATATCTGCCATTAAAGCACTAATTAACAGGGAAATAGAGTTTGATTATGCCGGTCTTGGTATAAAGTTAAAATTCACTGATATACCGCTAAAAAAAGTGCTGAATATGATAGTATCCGATGGTTGTGCCAAAGCGATTAAACCCAAAAAAGTCTATGGACTTCCAACTATACTTCAGATTGAACCAAGCAGCCTTTGTAATCTGAAATGTCCGGCCTGCCCAACATCAGGGGGGTTGCAACGGCCAACTGGATTAATGCATTTTGACACATTTAAGAAGGTCATCGATGAAATCGGAGATTATGTATTTGTTATGCTTTTTTGGGGCAGTGGAGAGCCTTTCCACTGCCCCAAAAAAGCATAAGAAGGTCATCGATGAAATCGGAGATTATGTATTTGTTATGCTTTTTTGGGGC
>JADFXZ010000189.1 GCA_015233265.1 Nitrospirota bacterium | reverse complement strand
GATTCTACGTCTGGATAACCTGCGGATTGTATTTTCTTTTCGTGTTTGTTTTTAATTTTAGTTTTCCCATAAAGTTTATTCCCAACTTGTAACCGTACAGGTATTACCTTTTTGCCTTCAACAACTTCTCCAAAATCAGTAGTACCATCACTGGCTTTAACAAATGCCTTTTCCCCTTCCCCCTGCTTTCCTACGGAGTAGTCGGGATTCCGATTTGAGTTAGTCTTCCAACTTTTCATCATCATTAACACACTTTTTGGGTCAGCCTGAAAACTCCCGTCTTTTAATCTCCACCCAGCATCTACAATATTTTGCGGGTTTACATTGTAGATTTCTGCTACTTTTGCATGGTCAACTGCCCCAGGTTCATAGATAGTATGGATATTCCCATCATTGTCTCTAACGCGCAATGCCTTTTCTCTATGTTCTTGGACTGTTGTACCCGGCAACTCCCCCTGCCGCGCCGCCTCGTCAGCCTTTGCCCGTGCCTCTTCAGCATCTCTCTGCGCTGTCTCAAGCGGCGTTAGTTTCTCTTGCCCGCCGCTTATGCCGCCTTCCATTGCGTTAGCGTGAATGTCCTTGACAAACATATCAGGCGTGACGGGCTTCTTACCCTTTGCGGCCTTTGGCTCAGGCGCGGTCAATTCAAACCCAACATCTTTAGTGGGCTTCTTCTCAATCCCTAAAACTTCCCTTTTTACTGGCTCTCCAAAAAGTGGCACTTCCTCTGTGTAATGGTCTTGAAACTCCATGTTGCCTTTCTCATTCACCCCTTTGTAGGTAAAAGTGTCGGGATTCCCATATTTATTAATCATTTTAACTTTATCGCCTTCTTCTACTGGCAAAGTGCTTATGTCAACTTTCTTTTCAGTCTCTCTATTGGCCTCTGATTCTATTGCCTGTTGCTCTAATTGCTCTTTTTGATGCTCCAATCTTTGCTCGTGCATCGACCCTGTATCGTTTACATACCCACCTTGATGTCTTTCTATCTGTTCCTTTGCATATCTTAAAAGCCCATGCAACTCAGCCTTCATGTTTTCAGTCAACGGACTACCTTTTTCGTCTTGGCCTGTTGCCCGATTATACAAATCAAAAAACCTTTTCTTTGTAATACCTTCATAAGCCCAATCAGGAAATGTAGACTTTGTTCCTGTCCAATCTCCGTGCATAGAATTAGGATTATCTATGGAGTATCTTTGACCAGCTTGAGCCATATCAATTTGCTCATACATCGTATCAAGTATCGGGCGGTCTTTCTTAAACTCCTGAATATCTTTAATTCTCGTCATAGCATCGTTGACAGCGTTAAGATGTGCGGCCAACCTATTTTTAACAAAACTGTTTGGCGCGTTCTTTATATGCGATTTAATATTTACTTTTGCGTCTTCTAACCGAGGCAAATCATTCTCTGTTGCCAATGCAAGTCTATCTCTAAGCTGTTGGCTGTTTATGGACATAGCTGCTGTCTTTGCCGCTTCTTGTGCCCCTACCATTTTGTTGGCGTCAACAAGATGGTCTGCCGGTTCATTAGCATCAGCGTCAGAACTTTGGCTAACATCTAAATTAGGGCTTTTAGTTAAGCCTTCGGTTTCGTTGCCTTTTTTATTAGCCACTTCTGGTTCTTGGCTTATATTTGGGTTAGTATCTAAATAAGATTCAGGCTGCGCTACGGGTTTTTCAGTTGTTAAGTTTTTCTTAATAGGTGAGATTGCGTCAGGCTGCGTAGAATCGCCTACATCGGCCTTTGTTGTGTCAGACATATCTTTTATCGTGTCCGGTGTTTGCATGGTTGTGGCGTCTTCTACGGGCGGCGTGGGCGGTTGCGATTCGGCCTCAACCGGCTTTGGTTTAATGATAGTCGCGCCTGCCTCTGTCAAGTTTCTGTCCTTGTCGATTATCCCGTGTTTCTCAAACCTCTTGGCTTGGAAATTAGTTAAGTCGTCTAACGTATAAACACCAGCGTTAACCTTGTCGATAAGCTCCTTGTCTTTCGGTGACAGCTTCGTTAAGTCGATTCCTGCTGGTTCAGTTATTGGTTCTGTTGGTTCAATTGCCGATACTGTTGGCTGTGTCTGTGGTTCTGTTGTCTGTTCCAGCGGAGTCGTAGGTTCATTCTTTGCACCGATATTGTTTATGTCATTATCTTTCGGATATACTATCCTATACATATCACTATTGTTGCTATACAACTCTCCGCCGGTTTTAAGCGGCTCTGACGTATAATTAAACGGGTTAATCGCATGAGCAATCGCAAATTCACCCGCGCCCATGCCCATATTCTTTAATCTTTCCTGCCAGTCCTGCGCCGGTTGAAAAGCACCCGCACCAGCACCTAAAGCGCCAGAGTTAATCAAGTGCGCTAACCATTCAGGCGCGTTCGGCGCTAATGCCTTTATTGCACCTCCGGCCAGCATCCCACCAAGACTAAACGGCACACTCATTGCGGCCTGCTCAGCTGTGTTTGCCATATGAGCAGTTAAATTAGGAGCTTGTGTCTGCGCCCCATATGCCCCCATCTGGACACCCATAGGCAATAGCTTGCCGATAAGCCCAGGAGCTAATGCCTCTATCGCTTTTGTCGTTGCCTTAGTTGCCAACCCTCCGCCCATGTTTGCGGCCATGCCTGCCAAGTTACCAACCCCTTGTATCATGCTTTCTGTAGTCCCTGGCTGCACTTGAGTTTGCGGCAAATAATTGTTGAAATATCCATGCGCTAAGCCTGTTAATCCTGCTGCAAGTTTTCCGCCACCAGTTTCATTTGTAACCTGATTCAACCAATTTTGTGATTCCTGTTGTGATTCAGGACTTTGCGCCCCATACCCTTCTAAAGCGTGTCCTGCCACCAACGGCGCATGTAATGCCGTACTTATCGGCTGTCCGATTGAGTCTGGCAATACCGCCTGTGCTACATCACCTACTTTGCCAAGCAGATAACCCGGGACAGTCAGCGGCGCGCCTTTAATAGCACTTAGCGCGTCCATTGTCTTTTTTAAATAGCCCCCCAATGCACTTGGTTGCGGCTGCTTCCCTTGAGGGATAATATCCCCATCAGTTGCGGGGTCATACGGCCTTATATTCGGTGTATTCAACGTGGCAGTATTCGTGCTATCATTTTGCCCAGAGATAATATCTCCGTCAGTTATGGGGTTGTACGGTCTTATCGCCATTAATCAATCACCGCCCTTTGTCCAGTAGCGTTGTTTATAATTATCCTTTTCCCTGCTGTAGTCATGCCGCCATCAGAATAACCCGCTGGGATACCGCCATTATCAGTGATGTTACTGCCATACCGCGCCTGCCAAGAATCCCTGTCCATAGGCGTCATTCCCATGCCTAAAGATGCTTGTACGTGCTTCTGGTATGCTTGATTGTCTTGCATGGCCTGTTTTGCGTCTAAGTTGTTTGCTGACGTTTGCGCCCGCTGGTCAGCAAGTATCTGGGCTGCATTGACTTTCGGATTCAACATTCCATACGACAATGACGGGGCCATATGCTGAAGTAGCGCATACCTCCTTGCCGTGTCAATAGCCTTGTCGCCGGTCACGCCTAACAGTTTGTCAAGGACATTGCTTAGGTTATTGGCATACTCAGCCGGATTGTCGCCACTTGACGGGGCTGGAATCCCGTAAACCCCCCGCTTCTGATTCTCCGCCTCTGCGGCTGCTGCCCTGTTTGCCTTGTCAGCCGTTACCGCTTCGTTTACTCTCCTTGCAGAATCCCTTTCAGCATTTCTCCTGCTAACATCAGCGAAAGCTTTTTCTAACGGCGTACCTTGTGCTGTGGGTGAAGATACTGTGGCGTTATCTGTTTGTGCTGGTGGAGGTGACATGTATTCTTGCCTCCATTCGTTTAATCCTTGTCCTGCCGCAGAACGACCAGCTATCGGGGTGTTTAAGGTAGATGTGATACGATTCAGGTAATCACCCACTGTAGGTAGATCTTGCCTCTCGTGCGCGCGCGTGAGCTGATACGGCTTTATACGCCGACTGGATTAACGGCAGGCGCCTTGCCTCTCGTGCGCGCGCGTGAGCTGATACTTATCGCTATAAATCAATGACTTATCTCAAGTATGCTTGCCTCTCGTGCGCGCGCGTGAGCTGATACTTATCGCTATAAATCATACTCACCTTGCAAGTTGATGTGCTGCCAAGCTATCACCGACCCGTTTCTGATGGCATCCAATAGATTCTCCCTTTCGTTGTCAGTTTGGGTGTCCAATAGCATTTGGGAGAGGTATAGGTAATTCCAGCAGATTATGGCATTCTCAATCAACCGCCTACATCCATCTACAATCAGTTGTTCGTCCTTGGTTGCCTGCTGGAATTCCTGATTGTTCCCATAAAAGACGGCCTTCCCGAACTTGTTCGAGC
>JADFXZ010000071.1 GCA_015233265.1 Nitrospirota bacterium | reverse complement strand
ATGGTCAGCCGTTTGAGCAGACACACCTTCACGAACTCGGCGGTGCCGACTGTCTGGCTGATGTGTTCGGGTTTCTATTTGGCATTAAATTTCTGGGGATTCAAAAGATTGTCGTCTCGCCTGTAAACGTGGGCGGCGGCTGCGTAAATACGGCTCACGGCACGCTGCCCGTGCCTGCCCCGGCAACGGCCAATCTGCTTAAAGGCATTCCCGTCTACTGCAGCGGTGTGGAGTTTGAGCTTACCACCCCCACAGGTGCGGCTATTGTGAAGGCGATGGCGGCAAGTTTTGGCGCATTGCCAGATATGACAATACATGCCATAGGCACAGGCGCCGGTGCGCGCGATGTAGCCGCCGCGCCAAATATTTTGAGGATTTTTGTTGGAGAAACGGCAGGTCCTGCTGGTAGGAGTGACAGCGCAGCCGTCATCGAGACAAATATTGACGACATGTCCCCGCAACTCTATGGTGCCGTGATGGACAGGTTATTTCGTGCCGGTGCCCTTGATGTCTACATCACTCCGGTTATAATGAAAAAGTGCCGCCCGGCGGTCATGCTTAGCGTGATAGCCCCTGAGGGCATGATTGAGCCGCTGTCAAAAATCATCTTCGAAGAGACCACCACTATTGGCCTGCGATACTACAGCGTATCACGCAATACCCTTCAGAGGGATATAACCCGAGTAAGCACGAAATATGGCGAAATCAGGATAAAAACCGCGACAAGAAATGGGAAACGCCTCAACGTCTCAGCCGAATATGAGGACTGTAAAGCAGCTGCTGAGGTGTGCTCAGTACCGGTGAAAACTGTCATCGAAGAGGCTCTAAGACAGGTGAGATGATTCCTGATTTTATCAAACGTCACAAGAAACTCTCAATCGTTACGGCGCTGGGCGCAGCCGCTGTCTTGTCAGTCTTTGCATATAACTATCTGACAAAGAAACCCCCATACGAGATAATTGAAACGGCAAAGGCCTCGTACTCCGACTTAGAGAATGTAGTAGTAGAGACAGGAATAATCAAACCCCAGGTTGGGGCTTTGGTTAAAATCGGGGCAAGGGCAACAGGGGAAATCCTTCAGATGCTCGTTGCCGTTGGCGACAGGGTAAAGAAACATCAGCTTATAGCAAAAATCGACGACCGCGACATTGCCAGAGACATCGAAGAGTTGCGCATCTCTTTGGGAAAGGCACAGAGCAATCTCAATAAGATCATCGTCACCTATCCCCAAAAGATAAGGGAGGCGGATAATGATCTTGTCTCAAAACGCGCCAAGCTCAAAATTACCTCACTCGAAATGCAAAGAAAAGAGACCCTGTTGCAAAAGGGCTACCTTGCACAAAACGATTTCGACAAGGCCGCTGCAGATTATGCCCAGGCTGAGGCAGACGTGAAAAAAAATGAAGAGACGGTCAGCCGCATGAAAAATGAGCTTATAGATGACCGTAAAATTGCCGAGGCCGAGGTTGCCTCAATCAAGTCGAATATAGAGAAAAACCTGATAAAACTCTCCTATACCAGCATTGTATCGCCGATAGACGGCGTAGTCTCCGAGATTCAGGGACAGGCCGGTGAAACAGTGGTAACCGGCCTTCAGGTGGCCAATCTGGTAACAGTAATGATTCCCGACAAACTTGAGATGTGGATATATGTGGATGAAAGCGATATTGGGGCAATAAAAAATGGACTTGAGGCCATCTACACAGTAGACACATACCCTGATAAGCAATTTAAGGGTTTGATAAACAGAGTAGATCCGCAGCCGTTTGTCAAAGATAACATAGTGTACTACAAGGCAATTGTAAATCTCTCACCTGAAGACGCAAAGGCCCTGAGGTCTGAGATGACCACACATGTCCGAATCATAACGCAGAAGAAAAGCCATTGCCTGACCGTCCCAAACGCCGCCGTGAAGTTTGAAAACGGCAAACACATAGTCTATAAGATACTGCCAGGCGCTCAGGTGGAAATGACGCCCGTAAAGATAGGCATCAAAGGTGAGGACAAGACAGAGATACTGCAAGGTATGGCCGAAGGCGACGAGGCCGCAATTAAACTCATTATAAATATTGCGCCAACTAAAAAGGCCGGGCCCTCCGGATGGACGCACAAATAACTGAAATTAGCCAACTGCTTGAGCTGCGCGACATACGCAAGCAATTTATCGCGGGCGATGTGACCGTAGAGGCCCTAAGGGGTGTGAGCCTCACGATAAACAAAGGCGCCTTCACGGCTATCATGGGTGCTTCAGGCTCAGGCAAGACCACTTTGATGAACATCATAGGATGTCTCGACACACCTACTTCAGGCACATATCTCCTCAACGGCAGAGACATCTCCGGCATGACCGACGATGAGCTCTCAGTCATAAGAAATGCCACAGTAGGCTTTGTATTTCAGAGTTTCTTTCTCCTTCACTACGCAACCGTTTTAGAAAATGTACTCCTGCCAACGCTGTACACAGACAGCCAGTTAAAGCATAAAAAAACCCATACCGCAAAGGTCAAGGCGATGGAGATACTCAAGACGGTGGGGCTTTCTGAGCGGGCGCTGTTTAAGCCGCGCCAGCTCTCCGGTGGGCAGCAGCAGCGAGCCGCCATTGCCCGCGCCCTGATAAATGACCCAGCCCTCATCATATGCGACGAGCCTACCGGCTCTCTCGACACCAAAACCGCCGCCGAGATTATGAGCATCTTCACTGAGCTAAACAAGATGGGAACGACTATCATTATCGTTACGCACGATTCAAATATTGCCGCATATGCAGACACTACGATTGCCATTAAAGACGGCCTGATTGACGCCCCGCGCTAATGACCAGGCTGATTAATAATATACGCAGCGCCATGTACGCGGTAGTGTCGTTTAAGCTGCGGACGTTGTTCTGTCTGTTTAGCGTATCGTTGGGGATAGCCTCAATAACGCTTATCGTTGCCTCTGTTGAGGGGGCATATAAGAAGGCGTATGATTTCGTGGAGAAATTCGGCCCTGAGACCCTGCTTGTCTTTGGCGGCTCAGAAGAACAGCGCGCAAACGGCGAAAAGATGAAGGCACTGACTCTGGGCGACATCAAGGCCATAGGGGAGGCATTCCCAACTGCCGTCCTTGTCGTTCCAATAGCTATGAAGGGCAGCACACCTATTTCATACAAGGCTGTAAAGTCTCAGACCCTTGTCATAGGCTCCACAGAGGACTACAGCAGGAGCTGGGCCTGGCCCATAGAGGAAGGGGCAGACTTATCACGCGAAGATACGGCCTTTGGCAGAAACTCATGCCTGATAGGGCTTCAGGTTGCAGAAACACTATTTAAGGACGCCTCACCAGTTGGCAAGACCATGCTTATTAACACAAAGATTCCCTGCAAGGTAACAGGCGTACTAGCTGACAGGAGCGCCTCTGCGATGGGCGTTAATCTCAACGATAGAATTATCATGCCCATAGGCGTGATGATGAAAAAACTGATGAACGACGCCAAATACATAGGTGCCATAAAGATAAAATACCAAGAAGGACGCCCACTGAAATACTGGATAGAGCAGCTGAGATTATTTCTCAGAGACCGGCATCAGCTCAAAGAAGGACAGTCTGATGATTTCACTATTGTAAGCCCGGAGCAGATTATCCAGTTCCTTGCGGCTCTTACCGGATCGCTCGTTGTGTCGCTTGGTATTTCGGGCATAGTGTCGCTGGTAGTGTCTGGCTTTGTGCTGGCGAATCTGTTTTTACTGTCTGTAAAGGAGCGGACACGCGAGATAGGGATACGGCGGGCTGTGGGTGCAAAGAGAGGTGATATTTTTAATCAGTTCCTAATAGAGGCATCTCTGATTACGTCGGCGGGAGGTGTGCTGGGTTTTATGACAGGCTATGGGGCATCTAAGCTGCTATCGATGGTTGCCGACTTTCCAATGCACTTTTCGTGGAAGGCATTCTCTATAGGATTTGCGCTTTCTGTGGTAACGGGGCTCTTGTTTGGCGTTGCACCGGCAAGGAGTGCCGCAACCTTAGACCCGATAGAGTCGATAAGGTAGCGTCGATGAAACTGCGGCATAAGTTCTTGGCGGCGAACATATATCTGAATCTGGCGATTGCCCTAAAGTCTCTGGGCAGTTTTAAGCTCAGGACATTTCTTGCCATAACGGGGGTTGTACTAGGAACGCTTTCATTAATCACTGTGGCAAACACGTCGCGCTCGATGGAGTTAAAGACGAGTACAGATCTTGAGGTATTTGGCAAGAATCTCCTGAGCGTAAAAAGCGGCCTGACGCGTGCCCACGCTACCCCGTCTGACCTGGCTGAGAGCGTGCGCTTGACACTGGCTGACGCAAGGGCTATAAAAGACTCCTTAGCTCAGGCTGCAACTGTGGCGCCGGCGGCAACTAAGACATTCCCCATCAGATACATGGCTACAACAGTAACCGGCACAATGCTGATGGGCGTACCGATGGAGTTTTTTAAATTAAAGAAATTCACGGCGGGGCAGGGCAGACTATTCACTGAGCAGGACGCAATGGCTAAAGTGGCTATAGTTGGGGCAAAGGCGGCAGAAAAGCTCTTTAAGACTGAAGACCCCATAGGTAAGACCATATACATATCTCAGCAAATCACAGCGCCCGCCTCAAATACGACCGCGGGGGAGACATACATTTCGCAGGCCGCGTGTGAGGTGATTGAAGTGCTTGAGCCGATGTCAGTCGATCTGGCCGGTATAAACGAAGACAACATAGTTTATGTGCCGCTAGGCACATTTATGAAGAGGCTCACAAACACGACAAGTATTAATCTCATATACGTGGAGGCAGTCTCGGAGGAGGCCGCAGGGCGGTTAAAAGCAGATATAGAGATACTCTTGCGTCAGCGTCACAACATAAAAAAAGGCGAAAGAGACGACTTCACTGTGACAGACCTCAAGGACATTAACTCTATGCAGACCAAGACGATGAAGATAGTGGTAACGCTTGGCATGATAACCTCGTGCATATCCTTTACGATAAGCTCTATAGGGATATTGTCTATAATGATATTGATGGTGAATGAGAGAAAGGTGGAAATAGGGATACGGCGGGCAGCCGGTGCTAAAAAACGAGACATAGCGCTGCAGTTTTTGACCGAGGCGTCATTTATATCTCTCATAGGGGCTGCAGTGGGGCTATTGGCCGGCATAACGCTCAGTGTGGGCATAAGTGCCGCGGCGGCACTACCCTTTGCGGTGTCGCCCTACGGCGTGGCAATTGCGTTTGCGGCATCGATTGCAACAGGGATAGCTTCAGGTATATATCCGTCGATAAAGGCAATGGAGATTCAGCCCGTGAACATATTAAGAAGTTGAAGGGTAGATTAATAAATTCTTGCAATTTGACAAAATAATAATTTTTATGTTCTAGTAAAGGTTGTAGTAACACTTGATAACGTTAAGGAGGCCGGTACACGATGTACGCGATAATTGAAATGGGCGGTAAGCAGCACAGGGTCACAAACAACGAGATACTTAAGGTAGAAAAAATTGAAGGCAATGACGGCGACTCTATCACTATAGATAAAGTGCTGCTGCTCTATAAAGACGAAAAGCTATCGGTAGGCAAGCCATACGTAGAGGGCGCACAGATTAGGGCGCAGCTGGTATCAGCCGGCAGAGATAAAAAGGTCGAGGTGTTTAAGATGAAACCGCGCAAGGCCCACAGAAAACACATCGTCCACAGACAGCCATACACAAAGATAAAGATTGAAGAGATAATCGGAGGTTAATCGTGGCACACAAAAAAGGCGTCGGCAGCACAAGAAATGGCAGAGACAGCAAGGCAAAACGTCTTGGGATTAAGAGATATGGTGGGCAGGCCGTCACCGCCGGAAGCATACTCGTCAGGCAGCGCGGGACTCAGTTTCATCCGGGCACAAACGTAGGCATTGGCACTGACGACACGTTGTTTTCAAAGGTAGACGGTGTGGTAAAGTTCGAGAGAAAGGACAAGACCAGACAGAAAATTAGCGTCTATCCCTTAGCGGTTCAAGCCTGAGGCTTATAGGTTATAATGATGTATTAACGGGGGGTGGCTTACTCCCCGTTTTTATTTCTTTCAATAAGTCATCTCAGGCGACCAGCACACTATGAAGTTTGTCGATTATGTGACTATTTACGCGAAGGCCGGACATGGCGGCAGGGGATGTGTGAGCTTTCTGCGGGAGAAATTTAAACCCATGGGCGGCCCTGACGGCGGTGACGGCGGCAAGGGCGGCGATATAATCTTCAAGGCCGACATTCAGTTAAATACCCTCCTTGACCACAAATATAAAAGGCACTATAAGGCCAGAAACGGAGGCCACGGCAAGGGCAGCAACAAGCACGGCGCCAACGGCGAAGACCTTATTATAAAAGTTCCCACTGGTACGGTGATTATAAATGCCGCCACAGAGGAGGTCATCGCAGACCTCACATCGGACGCGGCAGAGGCTGTCATCCTAATGGGCGGCAGGGGCGGCAAGGGCAACGCGCACTTCAAAAGCTCTACGTATCAATCGCCTAAGTTTGCCCAGCCCGGCGAAGACGGGCAGGAGACCGGCCTAATCCTTGAGTTAAAATTAATTGCCGACGTGGGGCTTATCGGAATGCCAAACGCGGGCAAGTCCACACTGATTGGGGCAATCTCAGCGGCAAGGCCAAAGATTGGCCCATATCCATTTACTACACTGGTGCCCAATCTCGGCGTCGTGAAGTTCAAAGAATACATGAGCTTTACCGTTGCTGATATTCCGGGAATCATCGAGGGGGCGCACGATGGGGCAGGGCTTGGAATACAGTTTTTGCGCCACGCCGAGCGAACCTCCCTGCTGCTTCATCTGGTAGATATATCTCAGTATATCGAAGACGACCCTGTTGAGATTCTTAATGTAATAAATCGTGAACTCAGCTTTTACGCTGAGACTCTTGCCGCAAAAGACCAAATCGTCGTGGGCACAAAGCAGGACATCGCGGGTGACGGGGTACGGCTTGATTGTCTAAGGCAATATTGCAAGCAGCACGAAATGCCTTTTTTTGAGGTCTCAGCCGCAGCCTCCCTTGGGCTTGAAGAGCTGGTAAGTTACGTCTCTGCGCGGCTCAAAGATATGAAAACAATCGACAGCCCAGTGACATAAAGACTGTGGCATTTAATGATCATGGCATTAGCATTTGAAAAATCAGTCAGCAATTGCCTATACTTTTGCCCCTGGCTGCCTCCCCCCTTGCAATCTCGAGCCTGCCGAGCCGTTAAGCCATTTTAAAAGTGCTTGACTTTTAATGAAAAATAAAGATATAATGATAGTGAGAGATAGTTAACTCATTTCAGGAGTGGGAATAACCCACTCTTTTGTTTTATTGGTACAGAAGCGGGATTTTGGACATGGAGATAATGAGACGCCTTGAGGCTATAGCTAAGGAGGCAGCCCTGCAAAGGTCTGTGGAGCTGTTTAGCGTGGAGTTGAAAGGACAAGGAGCCAGAAAGATATTGAGAGTGACGATAGATAAAGAGCCGGCTGTTGCCATTGCCGATTGTGAAGGCATGAGCAGGGACATGAGCGCGATGCTCGATGTCGAGGGCGTACTCAAAGGTGGGTATACGCTTGAGGTGACCTCGCCAGGCATTGAGCGACCGCTCAGAAATAAGACAGATTTTATAAAACACACCGGCAAACTTGCTAAAATCGTAATTAAGGGGGCTGCTAATACTGCCGCAGTGGACAACTGTTTCACAGGAAAGATTCTGTCCGTACAAGAGGACTCGGTTACGCTTGAGACTAACAAGGCAACAGTTGAAATAAAGTTTCCCTACATAAAAAGAGCCAAACTGGAGATTGAGATAAAATGAGCAAAGAGCTTCGTTACATTATCGATCAGATAAGCCATGAAAAGGGGATTTCCAGGGATACTCTGAGGACTACTATAGAGTCCGCGATGTTAACGGCGGTAAAGCGGAAATTTACGAAATTTGAAAATATCGGTCTGACTATCAGCCCAATAGACTACGAAGTCAGTGTCTTCAAGATAAAGGATGTCGTAGATACTGTAACAGACGATCAAACACAGGTGTCTTTAGAAGAGGCCATGGCTATTTCGCCGGAGGCGTCTTTAGGTTCTACGATGAATGAGCCGCTTGATATAAAGGACTTTGGGCGCATAGCGGCACAAACTGCAAAGCAGGTTATTATGCAGAAGGTTCGTGAGGCCGAGCGAGACGTAATCTATGACAAGTTTGCCACGAAGGTAGGCACAGTCGTCTCGGGCACAATTGTCAGAAAGGACAGGCTGTCCTACAACGTCAGCATTGGCAAGGCAGAGGCAGTCCTTCCGGTTAAGGAAACCCTGCAGCGCGAACACTTTAAAAACGGTGACACAATCAGGGCATATATCGAATTGGTGAATACCACGAACAAGGGGCCTCAGATAGTGTTGTCGAGGATTTCGACGAATTTTGTGGCCGCTTTGTTCAGAATGGAAGTGCCGGAAATCAGCGATAACATTGTTCAGATAAAAGACGTTGTCAGAGAGCCTGGCGAGAGGACAAAGATTGCCGTCTTTACAAAGGACTCATCCATTGATCCGATTGGCGCCTGTGTTGGGATGAAGGGCACAAGGGTTCAGGCGATTGTACGTGAGTTGAGGGGCGAGCGAATCGACATTATTCATTGGACGCCTGACACGAGGCTCTACATAGCTAGGGCGCTGACACCAGCCGATGTGGACAAAATCGGTATTAACGAAGAGGATAAGACGGCAATGGTCGTTGTAGAGGACTCTCAGCTATCGGTTGCAATAGGCAAGAAGGGACAGAATGTCAAACTGGCTATGAAACTCACCGGCTGGGACATAGATATTATCAGCGAATCCAGATATTCAAAAATCAGACAGGACAAGTCAGACAAATCCATTGACGAAATCCTGCAGGAAAGGCAGGAAGAAGAGTCATAGGGCTGTTGTTTTTTCGCTGAACTTTCAATAATGGCAAATGTGGAATAAGATAAAAAGAGACTTTGAAAGCGGCATGGACAGGCTGCAGTGGTTTGCCGCAATTGTAACCGAAAGGCTGACCATCGAGATATCCTTCATAAAGATGCTTGCAAAAATAGACAATCTGGAAAAAGAAAAGGAAGAGCTTTTTAAGTCCATAGGCAAAAATGCCTACGAGCTGAGTTTCAACCGGACTACTGACTTGTATAACTATCACAAGGTTGCAGAGGCTATCAGGGAGATTACCTGCCTTGAGCGCAGCATCGAGGAATTGAAAAAAGAGGCTGGAGAGATTATTTCAACGGAGGGGTAGAGCTGCCGCCATACTACGCGATAACGGCCGCCTTTGGTCTTGTAGTCGGCTCATTTGTCAATGTTTGCATATACAGGATGCCTCGGGAAGGGCTGTCTATTGTATCCCCGCCGTCAAGCTGTCCAACATGCGGCAACGGCATTAAGCCGTGGCACAACATACCGGTTATTAGTTATCTGGCCCTAAGGGGAAGGTGTGCGTACTGTGGAGCACATATTTCGCTTCGATACCCCGCTGTGGAACTCCTAAATGCGCTCTTATATGTGTTGGTCTACGAGAAATTTGGCATTTCAGCGTATTCGATATACTATATGATGTTTATGTCGGCGTTGATTGTGATAACATTCATTGACATAGACTTTCAGATAATACCGGACGATATTACAGTGCACGGTGTACAGATAGGGCTGATCTGTGCGCTTTTTGTTTTGCCAGAGCCGTATTCACATGACAAGCTGCTTGGGCTTTACGGATCCATAGCCGGGCTTTTGACGGGCTGGACGATATTTTTTATCATAATAGTGGCAAGCAAGGGCGGCATGGGAGGGGGCGACCTGAAATTTATGGGGCTCGTTGGGGCAACGCTTGGCTGCAAGTCGGTGCTCATGACGCTTTTTATCGGGACATTTACAGGGGCTTTCTATGGGATTTTCCTGATGGTGTTTATGGGAAAGGGCAGGAAGGCCAAGATTCCATTTGGGCCGTTTTTGGCCTTTGGTGCGGCAATCTCTTTACTTTACGGCAGGGAGATTCTCAGGGTTTATTTTAATCAACTGGGATAACATCCCCCAAACTAACAGCCTTCAGTTTTTTCGTGAGATAATTTAAGGAGTTGCAAAATATTTAGTATATGGAATATTATTTGGCATGGATGAGCGCTCACAGAGGGGGTCGCCTCTCGAAGTTCTGCTTGTTTTTCTTAAATTGGGTGTTACCTGCTTCGGCGGGCCGATTGCACACATCGGGTATTTCCGTGAGGCATTCGTAGTTGACCGCCGCTGGCTTGACGAACACTCTTATGCCGAACTTGTCGCTTTATGCCAGTTTCTTCCTGGCCCTGCCAGCAGCCAGGTCGGCTTTGCTATTGGCCTAATGAGGGCTGGTTACTGTGGCGCTCTGGCCACATGGCGCGGCTTTACGCTGCCTTCTGCCGCCGCCATGGTGTTTTTTGCCTATGCCGCGGGTGCGTTTGGAGGCAAACAGGCAACGGCCTGCTTCACGGCCTCAAGCTCGTTGCAGTACAGTGGCACAGGCCGTCGTAGGCATGGCGCGTACACTTTGTCCGGACCTCAAGAGGGTTTGCATTGCTGTGGCGGCAACTATGATTATCCTGTTGAGTGCCTCACCTTTGGCACAGATAGCGTCGCATTGGGAGGCTGCCTCGGGCTGTGGCTTTTCCGCGATGAGCCGCCAAGCACATCGTCCCGTCATATTGCCGTACCGATTTCGCGTTCGACGGGTATTGCCGCAATTGGAACGTTCTTACTTATGCTTGCCGTCCTTCCCCTGCTAAGCAGGTTCGGGCAGGGCATAGCCCTGTTTGAAGCCTTCTATCGCTCAGGCGCTTTGGTCTTCGGCGGTGGTCATGTTGTGTTGCCGCTGTTGCGGCAAGCATTTGTGGCACCAGGCTGGGTAAGTGACGATTCCTTTCTTGCTGGCTATGCAGCGGCACAAGCAGTACCCGGCCCGCTATTTAGAGTCTGTCCATAAACTACCAATTTTCAGACTTGCGGTCATGAAGCAGCCAA
>JADFXZ010000188.1:3383-4403 GCA_015233265.1 Nitrospirota bacterium | reverse complement strand
GTTAGTTCTCTCATTTGTCTTGCTCGCTATAATTAAGGAGGATTTGTGTCTATCATAACAATATACATAATTGACCTCCTGAGTAAATTATTGTTTTGCTTACTTGTAACGCTAAGTTTAGCCGCCGCCGTCCGCGCTGAATTACTTGTTTAACACCCGCGCCACAGCAAGACAGACCGCCACTACGCGGTAGTTTAGCATAATGCTGACGAATATGTAAATATATTATAATCGAGCCCAAGGGCAAACGCACTATGTATTTTTGTCTGTCATTCCTGCGGAATCCAGTTCTTTAATAATTAGAAATGACAGCATCTTTGTGCCCCTGTAAGGACGACAAGAGAGAATAAAAGTCTGAAAAAACGCTTTGACCACATTTTGACATAAGAACTGGATTCCGGCTTCCACAGGAATGACAGTCTTAGTGCACCTGAATGCTACTTATTGCATCAGTCTTACATTGCATTAGTCTTACTTTAATGCAACAACAATACGAAGATAGTGCGTTCGCCCTGAATCGCGTCCGATGCCGCTCTGGATTTAATCCCGTAAATGCAGGGGCACGCTTGTGGAGACTACCCCTTGTTTAAACAGTATTATGCCCTTTATGAACATCGCCGTTTGATTGTGCAAAAGGTGATGCCACCATTTGCGGGGTACGAACTCGGGAAGCACCACTGTGATGACGCCCTTTTCGTAACTTTTTCTGACTTTGTCGATGTGGTCCATTAATGGTTCGATGATTGAGCGAAATGGGGAATCAAGGATAACGAGCGGGACTCCCATGCCGAATTTCTCCCATAGGGCCTTAAGCCTCACCGTAGCGGCCGGGTCAAGGCACACATACACCGCGGATACGTCTGCGGATATTGCCTTTGCATACTTAATAGCGTTTAATACGGCCGTCTGGATACCCGATATGGGGATAATAACCGAGTGGTGTACGTATTCCTCTTCTGGTATGGCATTTTCTATTGACAGCTGTTGCGAGACCGACTGGTAGTGGCGGCTAATTTTCTT
>JADFXZ010000188.1:0-3351 GCA_015233265.1 Nitrospirota bacterium | reverse complement strand
ACCATCCATGCCCCGTGAATAAACTTTGTCGCTGAAATCACTAACGAGACAACAGCAGTAGTTATCGTTCCAACGGCATTAATTATCAGGTGCTTCGTCCATCCTTTGCCCTTGTATTTAAGCCAGGGAACGACCATGCCCGCCTGTGACAGCGTAAAAGACAGAAAGACGCCGACGGCATAAAGCGGTATCAGGGCGTGTGTGTCGCCGCCAAATGCCACCATCAAGACAGCAGAGACTATACTAAGGATAATTACGCCGTTAGAGAAGACGAGTTTATCGCCGCGGTTTGCAAGCTGTCTTGGCAGGAAGCCATCCTGAGCCATTATCGAAGACAGCCGCGGGAAGTCCGCAAACGATGTATTAGCCGCCAGTATCAATATAAGAAACGTGGTGCCCTGAATAAAGTAGTAAAAAAAACCCTCGTTAAATATGGCCTTTGCCAGTTGTGAAAGTATGGTTTCACTTTCGGAGGGCATCAGATGCAGGCGGTCAGTCAGCAGCGTTATCCCCATGAACATCACTCCAAGGATTATGGCCATCCAGGTCAGCGTGATTCCGGCGTTTCTGGATTCAGGTACTCTAAATGCCCTAATCCCGTTTGAGACAGCCTCTATTCCTGTCATAGCGGTACACCCGGAGGAAAATGCCCTCATGACCAGAAATATCAGAGCTATGCCTGAGATTGTCTGACCCTCTGTGGTGTGTTCAACATGAGGCAGAGACGGCAGACGCCAAAGGCCAGCGCCGATCAGGGTTATTATTGCAATGATAAACATATATGTTGGCAGAGAGAATATCTTTCCAGATTCCTTCACGCCGCGCAAATTGATGATAGTGATTATCAACAGCGACATGATACACATTAGTACCGTGTAGTTACGCAACGGAGGCAGCGCCGAGGTAACAGCGGCAACCCCGGAGCTGATACTAACTGAAACGGTAAGGACATAATCGATAAGCAGCGCAGACCCCGCGGCAAGCCCCGCGTTTGTGCCAAGATTATCTTTTGCAACAATATAGGCGCCACCGCCGTTTGGATACTCATGAATGGTCTGAAAATATGATACGGCAACGATTGCTATCAAGGCGGTTATGGCTATCGCGATGGGCATGGAGTAATGGGTTAACGCAGACCCTGCAACTACGAGGACGAGAAGGATTTCCTCTGTGGCATATGCTACAGAGGACAGGGCATCAGACGAAAAAACTGCCAGACCGGTGAACTTCGATACGCGTTCGTGTTTTTCTTTTACGGACTCAATGGGGCTGCCAATAAGAAATGTTTTGATAGACACAAATCCTCCTTAATTATAGCGAGCAAGACAAATGAGAGAACTAACCGGTGCTGAGACGGTACCCCAGAGCTGCCATTAAGCGCAGCCGCCGCTGAATGCCGGATTAGCCAGTCAATCGATTGCCCTTCCTATAAGCCTGCGAGGTTAGCTGACGGGCTGGACTATGGAAGTGCCCTTTCCTGGTTGACAGGAACACGCCCCAACGCTCGGTTGCCCCGCATTCATTCTTTGAATGAATCTCGGCTGCAATGTTAAGGTCAGTATACAGCGCAAGCGAACATAAAATCAAGAGCGCTGGCATTTCTTGTCGCACCAAAGTAGAAATGTCCGATTCATTAATAATGATATGAGGAGTTTCTCTACCTAAGGATAAATACTCAGCTGATCCTCTCTTAACATTGAATCTACTTCTTTAGGAAAGTGGAAGTTATCCTTAAAAAGCCTATTCATCAGCGAAACTAACTGTCTAAACTTGTATGCGTCGTGATGGGAATCGCCTCTTTGTTCAGATTCTTCCCAACTGCGTCTATCTGATATTCTTAATTCAACTGGTAGAGTGTGTTGTTCGGTAAAACATGGTAAGGCTGGTCGTCTACGCTGACTATAGGCAAAAGGCTGAAGAAGTTTTCCAGTTTCCTGACATCTATGTATTGGAACAGGAAAATTTAATTTGCACTGAAACTTTTTCTGGCTTTTTGATGTATGCACATTTCGGTTTGAATTTCTGCTCAGTGCGTTATAGAAGTCCCTTGCGTTTTGCAAAACCTCCTCATTTTCAGGGATAAAGTTGTTATGGCCGCTTTTGTTTAGACTCATCATCAGCCTATGGGTAGCGTCAATCATGTCTTCGGGGGT
The DNA here is from genome assembly GCA_015233265.1 of Nitrospirota bacterium. Taxonomy (GTDB): domain Bacteria; phylum Nitrospirota; class Thermodesulfovibrionia; order Thermodesulfovibrionales; family Magnetobacteriaceae; genus Magnetominusculus. The sequence goes on along the minus strand of JADFXZ010000188.1, from coordinate 1,198 downwards.
ATCAAAAAGCGTTTGCATAATGGATGATGACACTACGGTTTCTTGAAGGATAATACCTCTTTTTTGCAAGGCATGAAAGAGCTTAAGCGTATCGTTTCTATCGTTCAATATAAATGTCACAGCCAGAGGATCTTTTATGATATGTGATTCGCCTTCAAAATCATTTCCAAGTTTAGTTGCCATGCTGTACATGGTCTTTAATCTAGAGGAGACCTCGGCAATCTCCACATCGACACCATCGCCGCTTTTGAAAATATAAAGGTTTCTCCCCCTATCAAGATCTATGAATTCCTTTAGACGCTCAAAGAAAATAGAAATCTTAACATATGCCCTCAATGAAGACTCATTCATAGTTGGCTGAGGGTGCTTCCAGTCAAAATCAAATAGATTATTAAGCGATAAGCTGTTTGAAGTAAAATATAGACCGAGCTGTACGAAATCATTTATATCCTGGTTATCCTCTTCGGTTGATTTTATCAGATGACAGACTTTTAGAAGGGCACACGCCATTTGCTGAAATTCAGTTGAAATTGTCATATCTATCTCATTATATCCATAAAACAGATGGCGATACTTTCTCGATGAGGCCATTAAAAAAAGATGTCTTGGATCCTCATTGACAAGGCGCCCAAATTCATTGTCATTGAGTTTTTGCTCTATTTCTTTTATTGACTGGGCAGCCGTTTCATAATATTGCCTGGCCGATGAGTTTAAGCCAATTAACGTTGCAAGTTGTTCCTTTAAAAATGGAAACAGGAATTGATGACAATAACTAAGAGCCATATCTACATATCTCTTTGCCCTGTTATTTTCACATGTAGTTAGCTCATCACCTCCATTGATGTCAAATCCGCGATTACCCATCATTTTTGTCGCCTGCGCAAGGGCGGTTTTATAATCATACGCCCAAAGCATCAAGTAAGGGGTCATTTCGGTTCGGTCAAGGATAGAACCAAATATGCTGTGATAAAGCTCATGTGTGTCAGACATTCATCAATACCGATTCCTTTATTAACTATAGAATAGTAAACATCGTGACGTATGAAAGTCAAGCGGTGGAAACAGGGCAAACACATTTGAAAAATCAAGCAGAAATTGCCTAGGTACGCAGTCTGCCTTGTTCCTTGCCGTCATTTCGGCTTACAGACTGTGTCACAATAAAAAACCAGCCCCCCCCTCAAAGGCAGGGGGCTGTGGT
>JADFXZ010000187.1 GCA_015233265.1 Nitrospirota bacterium | reverse complement strand
TATCATTGTAACCACTAAGAAAAAACTGACCTCCCGCCGTATTATAAAATAATATTTACAGCCTTTTATCACACTTTTGCACCAGGAACATCCGTTACAAAGTAAATCGCAAGCGTGTAAAGCGTTTGATGATACTGATGGGACTTTTTTCTATAGCACCTAAAAAAAGGACGACAGTGCCGTCAAAGACGCATAAAGTGTACCCGTATCTTCTGCGCGACCTTGAGATTAACTGCGCAAATCAAGTCTGGTGCAGTGATATTACGTATATACGTATGAGACATGGATTTGTGTATCTGACGGCAGTTATGGACTGGTATAGCCGTGTCATGGGAGGTATCGGTAACGATGGATGATGGTTTTTGCGTAAGTACTCTTGAGCGTGCCATCAGGAGGCATGGAACCCCACAGATATTCAATACTGATCAAGGTTCTCAGTACACTGGGGCGGCTTTCACCAATGTGCTTAAAAGTAACGCAATTCAAATCAGTATGGATGGCAAAGGTCGTGCGATGGATAATATTATGATTGAACGGCTTTGGCGTAGTGTAAAGTATGAAGAGGTTTATATAAAGGACTACGAAACTGTTGAAGAGTTGGTTAGCGCGCTGAGGAGCTACTTCGATTTTTATAACAACGAGCGCCCACACAGCACGTTCGGTGGCAAAACACCCGCCGAGATTTATAATGAATCAAATATTGCTGTGGCAGCGTGATTATGTCCAACCTAACACACCCCCTCTTAGATGGGTATACCTTAAGTCCACTAAAAAGTGGTCTTGACAAAGGGGTCCGCTCAACAATGGATTAATTGGACACTTAAAGGCAAAGGAGATAATCCCAGCGCTTATTATCAGCGACGTAAACATGCCTGTGATGGATGGCTATGAAATGTGCAGGGATATGAAACATATGCCGGGTGCTTTTGACACCTGCTGACTGCCGTTTTTAGGTTAATACCCGCTGGCAGATACCTTCAACGGCGGCAAAATAAAAGGTACTGATAGTCACCTGCCAACCTCCGCTATCGATAATCCACCCTCTATCACTAACTTGGCAGCCTCTTGTCAGAACTCCTTCGTGTGTTTCCCATGCGGGATTCCTTCCTTCTGACACCTCCATTGACTATATTACTTTACCCTATTTTCGTGTCCACTTTTTCCAGCTTACCTCAGTTCTTTACTTAACTAAGAAAAACTGTTATATTACAAGCGCGGTCAGAACATCTGCGCATATCTTTGCTATACAGGCTATACAGGAGGTCTCACACTATGAAAAGTACGGATTACTGGAAGCGATATAAGAAATACCTATATGTCAACGAAACACTGGGTTTGATGATAGACATTAGCAGGATGAACTTCGGCGATGACTTTATGGAGAAGATGGAGCCTCTGTCTCAGAGGGCCTTTGCGGATATGAAAGCACTCGAAGCCGGGGCGCTAGCAAACCCCGACGAAAAACGCATGGTTGGCCACTACTGGCTGAGAAACTCCGCCCTCGCCCCTGATAAGGCGATAAAGGCTGAGGTAGAAGATACCCTGTCTGCTATAAAGGAATTCTCTGCGGCCATTCACAAGGGAAAGATAGTGTCAGAAAAGAACAACCCGTTTAAGAATGTCCTGGTCATAGGAATTGGCGGCTCAGCCCTCGGTCCACAATTTGCCTCAGCCGCAATCGGTACGCCTGATGACCCGATGGCCATTTTTTTCTTCGACAACACAGACCCCGACGGTATGGACTTCGTTCTTGGTCAAATCGGCAAGGGCCTCAGCGAGACTCTCTCCGTTGTAATATCAAAAAGCGGCTCAACACTTGAGACAAGAAACGGGATGCTTGAGGCAAAGCGAGCCTATGAGGCCGCGGGATTGAACTTTGCAAAACACGCCGTTGCCGTCACGGGAAAAGACAGCACACTCGACAAAATTGCCGTCTCCGAGGGCTGGCTCAAGCGCTTCCCGATGTGGGATTGGGTAGGAGGGCGAACGTCTGAGACATCGGCTGTGGGGCTGTTACCCGCGGCGCTGCAAGGGCTTGACATAGATTCGATTTTAGCTGGGGCCAAAGCGTGTGACGAGGCAACGCGTTCAACGAATACAATGGATAATCCATCGGCAATCCTCGCCCTGATGTGGTACTACGCCACTGAGGGAAGGGGCGCTAAGGATATGGTTATCCTGCCCTATAAAGACCGCCTTTCTCTGTTTACGAAATACCTTCAGCAGCTTATCATGGAATCTCTGGGAAAAGAACATGACCTCAACGGCAAAGTCGTAAATCAGGGGATTACAGTATACGGCAATAAAGGCTCTACGGACCAGCACGCCTACATTCAGCAGCTCAGAGACGGCGTAAATAATTTCTTTGTAACCTTTGTGGAAGTCCTCAAAGACAGAGAAGGTGACTCAATGTTCGTCGAGGGGGATTTCACTACAGGGGACTACCTCAGCGCCTTTGCCCTGGGCACGCGCTCAGCCCTCAGCGGCAGCGGCAGGGAATCTATGACCATCGCCATCGACAAGATTGACGCGTTTTCACTTGGCATACTTATCGCCGTGTATGAAAGAACGGTTGGGTTTTATGCCTCGATGATAAATATAAACGCCTATCATCAGCCGGGTGTCGAGGCGGGGAAAAAGGCCGCCGGGGCAGTGGTTAAGCTACAGCACGCGGCACTGAAATATTTAACGGACAATAAGGGCAAGGCACTGAGTGCCGACGAGGTTGCCGACGCTGTTGGGCAAGAGGCAGATGCCGAGCTGGTATTTAAGATACTGCTGCGTGCCTGCCATAGCGGACAGCGCAAGATAAAAATGATTCGTGGCAAACACATTACCGACTCCAGGTTTCAGTATCTGGGTTAGACACCGCAATCTGCTTGTGACGCCGTCGCTGCTTGTGCATGGGCGGCGGCAATGAACAGGTCCTATCGCGCCCTTTGGCTGGCTGACCTCATTACTCTCTTAGCGATTGCCACGATAACGACGGTTATATTTCTCAAGACCCCGGTAGATATAGCTATCGAGAGATATTTCTACGGGGCCTCCTCTTCGAAGATGACATGGTTTTTGACAAACCGTTTTCCATGGAAACAGCTCTACTACTATGCATCCATACCTGCCGCTGCAACGGCAATAGCCTCATTCGTAATGCTAATACTTGGGGTTATAACAGACAGATTCAAAAAATACAGGATGTACACGATATTTTTGATCCTATCGCTGGTCATAGGCCCCGGCCTTCTGGTAAATCTGACGCTGAAAAACTACTGGGGAAGGCCGCGTCCTGTGGAGATAAAGACATTTGGCGGCACGTGGGACTTCCAGCCAGTGCTGCAAAAGGGCGAGGGCGGCAGGGGTAAGTCCTTCCCAAGCGGACATGCCTCGGTTGGATATTATTTCTTTGTCTTTTATTTCATTTTTCGCCGCAAAAAAAAGACTTTAGCATTTTTATCCCTTGCTCTGGCCTTTGTCTATGGTACGCTGCTTGGGGTTTCAAGGATGGCTATGGGCGGGCATTTCCTTTCTGATGTCTTGTGGAGCGGGTATATCGTGTTTTTCAGCTCATTGGCGCTTTATTACTTTATTCTCAGAATACCGCAGCGGCAAGACTCTGTCCCCATCGACAAGGACGAACCATTAAATCTTCGCAAAAAGGTGTTTAAACTTGCCGCATACTGCCTTATCGCCACCGGATTGGCACTGGGTGTGCTTCTGACCACGCCGGTTTTTAAGGATATAAACCATACGGCTGGTACTGCCTATGTTTTGCCGTATAACATAACGATTCGCTGTACAGAGTGTAACGTCAATATCTCCTTAGTCAATCGGGGGGTGTTGAAGATCTCTGGGACAGTGCAAGGGGCTGGGCTGCCGGGCAACTATATTGAAGAGTCGCTCGATGTGGGGAAGCGGATTTTACTTCCGGAGTTTAAGTATGAGCTCAAACCTCACGGCATCTACTCTGAACTAACTGCAAACTTAAATATTGTAGTGGGAGCCGCCACAAACGCCTTATTTGCACTGAGTATCGACGTAGGACAAGGCAACATCACAATTCAAACCCCTCAACACGATGTCATCATCCCGCAACACATCTTTATAAATTTAAAAGACGGACAGTTATCACTTCCCGAATCGTTCAGAGATAAGTCGATTACCCTCGGCGACGCGGCGAAAGTCACATATAAATAAGGCCGCGCTGATTGCACACAGCAGGGTAAAAAACCAAAACAGGCTATCACTGCTTGCATGCGGAAACTCTTCACTATTCTTAACATCATCGTCAAAACGGGGGAGGCATGGCAAATTAACTTTGCATAAAAAAACATACTTGACAACACGGTTGCTAATACGTTTGCCAGCAATTCTCGGTGAAGCAAAAAAGGGAGGGAGGACGTGTAAGAAGGGAGGGA
>JADFXZ010000186.1 GCA_015233265.1 Nitrospirota bacterium | reverse complement strand
CAAAAGAGCGGGAAGGTTATATCAGAAAGTTGCTGTATCTTTCTGATTTGCGAAAATTATATCCAAAAGTCAAACTGGAGGTCTCAAAAATGCCTATAACGATTGATGTACAAGACAGCGATATTTTTAAGGAAGGCAGAATGGAAGGTAGAATGGAAGGTAGAGTGGAAGGCAAAGGAGAAGGGTTACTATTGGGAATAGAAGGAATGCTCGAACTTAAATTTGCCTCAGACGGCCTGCGGCTTATGAATCTGGTCATGGCGGTTGATTCAGTAGATAAACTGGAGGAGTTCAAGAATCTTATCAAGAAGGTCAGCACTTTAGATGAGTTGAAGGCGTTTTTGGATAAGAGTTTATAAAACAGCTATGAGCGGTGCGGTTTGTTTAGCAGGAAGTGTCAAAAATAAATAAGAGCAGACCATAAGCCGAGTTCTGTGTTGTGCGGCCATTCATCTGAGACAGCAATCACTTGCCGCCTTATGCGGTTGGTACCCGGCTCGCCTCCCCTGAGACAGGGAATCGGGCGGGCAGCCCGAGATGCGAACCCTATTCAACCTTTCTCCGGACGGGGTTTACCTGCCCGCTGCGTTGCCGCCGCGCGCGGTGAGCTCTTACCTCACCGTTTCACCCTTACCGCACACCGGGCGGCACTACATCTGCCCCGCATATACGGCGGTTTGATTTCTGTTGCACTTTCCCTGGGGTTGCCCCCGGCTGCCGTTAGCAGCCGTCCTGCCCATGCGGAGCTCGGACTTTCCTCCCCATTAACCGGTGGCTCATAATCGTCACCGGGGGGCGGCCGCATGGTCTGCTCTTACTGCTTAGTGCGTTATCGATGTATCATCCGGGGTATCATTAACTTCAGGCTCTCGACAAACTGCCCGTAGTTATGTGTCATCGAGTCAAACGATATTGTCAATGTTTTTTGATAGCTGTCAATCATCATAGCGTTAATGCTCAGGAAATTTCTTTGGATCTCTTCACTTATTCTCATCATAGCTGCCATGTTATCGAGAAACAACGTAAAGGTGCATACACCGGCATCGCTAAAAACAGGGGGGGCTATCTCGGCAACTACCGTGACGTCCTGAGGTTTTGCTTCCACCACAGTTACAACGTTCTGCGCCGGTGCAGCGACAGCCTCGGCCACCATCGCGATTTCTACAACAGGCTGGGCGGCTGCCCCTGCAACCCTTGTCTTTGTCGGCACTGAAGGATTTAAGGCGCTGAGCTTGTCCATTATCTGTTTCTTACTTGCCATGTAATATCTCCTCTGTCAGGGACATGTAATCCTGCGCGGCACTACTTTTGTTGTTATAGGAAAATATGCTCTTTTGTGCGATTTGAGCACGCACGATGTCAATATTCAGTCGAATATAGGTCTTAAATAATTTATCCGGAAAACTCTGCTTCAGTGTTTCGTAAATTTGTCCGCAGAGGGATGTCCGCCTGTCATATTTGCAGGCAAGTACGCCAAGTATCTCAAGCTGAGGGTTTAATTCCATTTTAAAGCGTTCTATTTCCTCAAGTAGTTGTTTTAATCCCAATAGTGAAAAATAGCCAGCGTCCGCCGGAACTATTATCTCATTGGAGGCCTTCAGGGCATTTTTCGTAAATACGTTCACGCTTGGAGGGCAGTCCAATATGATATAGTCGTATTGTCCCGTCAGCGGCGCTATGGATTGCTGTAACGTATCGAAATGTCTGTCCTTAAGCAGCGTGTCCTCTATATCTTTCAGGGAATTATTAGACGGGATAATCTCTACAGCGTCTGCCCGGGTGATAAATTCGTTCGGGTCTTGCTGGCTTACGAGGAGGTCTTTTATTGTCCTTACGTCGTCTTCAATTATCAGACCTAATGAGGCTGAGGCATTGCCCTGAGAATCGATGTCGATAAGGAGGGTTCTCATGCCATTGATGTTTAAGGCAGCGGCCAGGTTAACGGCTGTGGTGGTCTTGCCCACGCCGCCTTTTTGATTGGTTATGGATATTATTTTTGCTGTTTTCATTGGATAACCTCCGGCTGATATTACTATTTTATGATATAAAAAATCAATGTTTTTTTTCTCTGAGCATCTCCGGCACTAATGAATGCACCGGAGGGCGCTTTTATTTTGCCTGCGATTAAGAAATGGTTGATTTTTATGGTCAGGATATGTTAGAAAATATATCACTTGACGATAATGATTTGGAAAATACACAAACAGGAGGCTGTTGGGGAATAGATGAACTACTACGAGAACATAGTGATACTTGATGCGGCGTTAGAGGACACGGGCATAGACGCAGCGGAAAAACGCATAACCGACCTGATAGAAAAGCAGCAGGGAGAGGTGCTCAAGCACGAAAGGTGGGGCAGGCGCAAACTGTCATATGAGATAAATAAGCACGAGAAGGGCTACTACCTGTTTTTTGTCTTTAAGTCCCCTCCGGCGGCGATTAAACTGCTTGAGGAGTTATATAAGGTCTTTGACCCGGTGTTTAAGTTTATGATAATTAAGCTCAGGAAGAAAGAGATTATAGCGCTGCAAAACTCCCTGCAGGCGGCCGAGGCAAAGGCCTCCGCAGAGTCTGCGCCTGAGACGGCTAAAAATGATGGTGCCAAGAATGATGCTGAAGTCTCCGCCGCCCCGGCAGGCGCCGTTGAGTAATAAGTTGAATAATAAGAGGTGTAATACGCATGTATAACAAGGTTATTTTTATGGGCAATCTTACTCGTGACCCCGAACTGAGGTACTCGCCGCAGGGTGTGGCCTATGCAACTTTCGCAATTGCGGTAAACTCAAAGGCCAAACACGGTGATGAGTGGAAGGATGAGGTGTTGTTTATGGATATAACTGTGCTTGGCAAACAGGCGGAGAACTGTGGGGAATATTTAAGCAAGGGCAGCGGCATATTAGTAGAAGGAAGGCTACGGGAGCGGAAGTGGGAGACTGATGGGCAAAAGAAGAGCAAGTTTGAAGTCCTTGCCCAGACGGTCAAATTCCTTCCAAGGCGAGGTGAATCGCCAGCCAAGGGCGGACGCGGCGGGGAGTTCGGACCGCCTGATGAGGTATCGGACGTTGAGCCGTTTTAATAAACTAATTTTTGGGAGCGGATTCTAATGGTACAAAAGGGCAAAGGTTCAGAGCACGTAAAGTACAAGAGATTTATGAGAAAGAAGTTTTGTAGATTCTGTGCGGAGAAGACCCCGTTCATAGACTACAAAGATACAAGGACACTGAAATCATACATAACGGAAAGGGGCAAACAGCTGCCGTCCCGAATGACCGGCACATGCGCACGGCATCAGAGGGAATTGACCGAGGCTGTTAAGAGGGCAAGAAACATAGCGCTTCTGTCGTTCATGGAAAAATAACTGTGCGGGTTCCAAAGACATGGATACATTTTATCTCGGGCAAGATTCTCGATGACCTGGCAAAGTCCGGCCTAATCGAGGTCAAGGTGCCCCGCGAGGAACTGCTTAAAGAGACCGAGCAGGTTATCCTCTACGAGATGATGGCCGAAGACAGGCTCAACGACGAGGTGCGTGAGATATTAAGGTCTTACGAAGGCGAGATCGAAAGAAAGCGGCTTGATTATAAATCCCTTTTTGATATGACAAAACATAGGCTTGTCAAGGAAAGAAATATCGTCATATGATGCTCTCCGACGATAAAATCAGTCATTTATCCCATATCCTGTTAAGTGCGCTGAAGGAAAAGGCATTGATTGTCACCAAAGCGGATGACTCCGTGATTCGCAAGGAGATAAAGAAATCCATAGCCGCTGAGATTAAGACAGGTGAAGAGATTGACGCCGATGTCAGGAGAAAGCTCTCGTCATTCAGCAAGAAACTCACAGAGGGCAGCCCGGAGTGGGAGATACTTTATAAGAAATTCTATGCCGAAGAGAGTTCAAAAAAGGGCAGATAGTTTCGTCGGTAAAACGGCGGGCGGCAAAACGGCAGACTGCGAAGTGGCGTACGTAACTGAGGAGTTTGCGGCAAGAGAAAAACACAAGGCACGCCTGTTGCGTAAGACCCAGTGGTGGAAGGCCAAGTGTGCCCCCGGCATATGTTACTACTGCAATAGCGTAATCGCGCCGTCGGAGCTGACCATGGATCATATCATACCAGTCTCAAGGGGTGGCATGTCGGTTAAATCTAACATTGCCCCGGCATGTAAGGCATGTAACGACAGAAAAAAGCACACACTACCGCATGAATGGGCGCTGGGTTTGGAAAGCCTAAACCAACGCTCTGGCGTGTGACGGCACAATTGACAATCTATCTCACCAGGGCGAACGCACTATCTTCGTATTGTTGTTGCATTAAAGTAAGACTAATGCAATAAGAGCATTCAGCTGCACTAAGTCTGTCATTCCTGCGGACAGACTGTGTCACAATAAAAAACCAGCCCCCCCCCTCAAAGGCAGGGGGCTGTGG
>JADFXZ010000185.1 GCA_015233265.1 Nitrospirota bacterium | reverse complement strand
CCATCGTTCTCAGTTACGCCGCAAGCGGCGGGGAATAGAACCCCAAGAGATTCAAGATGTCGACTCTTTGATGCACAGTTCAGTGCTATCATTGAATGCTGTTTATTGCATTAGTCTATCTCTGATATGATATCGATACGCATATAGTGGGTTTGCCATGACCTGAGCCACGTCAATGCACTTCCCCAGAGGGAGTAGATAGTGTGAGTTACTAATGCGATTGCCCTGTTGAGCTTTAATATAATCAATAAAAAAAACATAAATTATGTTACAATCTGGGATTGATGGAAGAGAGACTACAGAAAATAATTGCGTCCTCAGGGATAACCTCAAGGCGCAAGGCTGAGGAGATTATCCTTGAGGGCCGCGTTACCGTAAATGGCAAGACAGCCGTCATTGGGATGAAGGCGGATGTCGAGAAAGACCATATAAAAATAGACGGCAAACTCCTGAATCCGAAGATCGGTCAGAGGCGAATCTATATAAAATTTAACAAGCCCGATGAGGTAGTCACCACGCTGACAGACCCCGAGGGCCGCCCAACTGTGGCAGATTATCTCACAGGCGTGGGGCAGCGCGTATATCCCGTGGGCAGGCTTGATTATCATACGGAGGGGCTGTTGCTGCTGACAAACGACGGTGAGTTAGCATATCATATACTCCATCCCACGAAGAAAATCCCTAAGACATATCAGGTTAAAGTAAAAGGAGACATATCTGAGGCCGATTTGGATAAACTTCGCCGCGGCGTTAAGCTCGAAGACGGCCTGACGGCACCGGCTGAGATAAAAAGACTAAAAAGCAAAGACACTGTCTCAAACACATGGCTTGAGACAACTATCTACGAAGGCAGAAAACGCCAGATACGCCGCATGTTTACCTATGTAAAACACCCTGTTGCAAAACTCAAGAGGGTCGCCATAAATGGTATCACGTTGGGAAGTCTCAAGCCGGGCCAGTGGGTTTACCTGACGCAGGAAGAACTATATACAATATTCAAAGAAGTTGGCTTAAAACACGATTGGAGGCCATATGCACAGTAACGGCAATAGCTACCGCAGCATAGGCTGTGGTGAGATAGATCTGACATACGCGACAAAAGAAGTAACGATGAGCGGCTGGGTGTTTCGCAGCCGCGACCACGGCGGACTGATATTTTGCGATCTGAGAGATAGATCCGGTGTGGCACAGCTGGTCTTCAGCCCCGACTACGGGCAGGAGATTCACAAGGCCGCCCATCAGCTGCGGGCAGAGTTCGTCATAACTATCGTCGGCGATGTACGCGTAAGACCTGAAGGAACTGAAAACCCTGACATTCCAACCGGCGCTGTAGAGGTCTATGTAAAGAACCTTGAGATATTAAACAGATCTGAACCGCTGCCATTTCAGCTTACAGAGGACATCGAGATTGCCGAGGCCAACCGCCTTAAATACCGTTATCTTGACCTACGCAGGCCGGAGATGTTAAATAATATTATCACTCGACACAAGACATGCCAGGTCGTCAGGGACTACCTTGACAAACTTGGTTTTTTGGAGATAGAAACCCCCGTTCTGACAAAGTCAACGCCTGAGGGGGCGCGCGATTACCTTGTGCCTGCCCGTATGGCGCCGGGGTGTTTTTACGCCCTGCCGCAGTCGCCTCAGATATTTAAGCAGCTGCTGATGGTAGCCGGCATGGAGAGGTATTATCAGATAGTGCGGTGTTTTCGCGACGAGGACTTGCGGGCGGACAGGCAGCCGGAATTTACGCAAATCGATATGGAGATGTCCTTCGTTGGCGTCAACGACATAATCAACATGGTAGAGGGCCTGATAGAGAGGGTCTTTTGGCAAATTAGAAATGAAGAACTGCCAACTCCGATAGAAAGACTGACGTACACAGATGCCATGGAGCGCTTCGGCAATGACAAGCCTGACATGCGCTTTGAGTTGGAGCTTAAGGATATGGCCGACTTGGCGTCCATGAGTTCATTTAAGGTATTTCTCGATGCGCTTGCCTCTGGCGGGCGGGTTAAGGGCCTGCTTGGCAAGGGTATGGCGGGCTATTCGCGGCGTGAAATTGATCTGCTTACCGCGGAGGCACAGTCGCTTGGCGCTAAAGGTCTTGCGTGGATAAAGGTAAAGGACGCCTTTGAATCGCCTATATTGAAATTCTTCCCTGAGAATGTAGTGCGTCAAATGTCAGTCAGGCTGCAGGCTGCCCCCGGCGATATGATGCTCTTTGTGGCAGACAAAGAACGCGTGGTTAATGACGTATTAAGCCGTATGCGCCTTGACGTAGCGAAAAAACAGAATCTTATTCCTGACAGCAATAAGTTCGTCTGGATAACGGATTTCCCGCTGTTTGAGTGGAGTGAGGAGGACGGCAGATTTCAGGCAATCCACCATCCGTTTACATCTCCAACGGATGAGGATATAAGCCGTATTATGGAAGGTGCAGAGATAGATCTCTCGAAACTGAAATCTAAGGCGTATGACCTTGTTCTAAACGGCAGCGAGATAGGCGGCGGCAGTATTCGTATTCATCGCCCCGAACTGCAAAAAGAGATATTTAAACTGATAGGCATGGCCACTGCTGAGGCACAGGAGCGCTTTGGCTTTCTGCTTGACGCACTGAAGTATGGGGCACCGCCGCACGGTGGGCTTGCCATCGGGCTAGATAGGCTTGTGATGCTGATGACAGGGGCGCAGTCGATACGCGATGTAATTGCCTTTCCAAAGACTCAGAAGGCGGCCTGTCCACTTAGTGGGGCACCGTCTCATGTTGATAAGAAGCAGCTTCGCGAGCTGTATATACGGCTGAATGTCCCGGATGAGAAAGAGACGTTAGAATAGCGGTACTAAGACAGGTTGAAGAATTCCATGATTTTACAAAACATCTTTGACTTTTTGTTTGCAAACTGGGCGTTGAACTGCTCTTCTGACAGCGCCTGAGCACTGATTTTCTGGGCTAATTGTTCGTTTTCGATCTCTCTGCGCGTGATAATGGCACTGATTGCATCAACAGCGCTCTGGTTTTCCATTATTATCTTGGAAAAGCCCTCCTTATCGAGGACTAAGATTAATGCGTCGTCTTTTGCCGTGACGCTTGCAGTCCTGATGCAACCGGTAAAAAGAGAAATCTCGCCAAAAAAATCCCCCCTTTTCAGGACAGCAACTTCATTACCGGCTACCGTCACAGAAACCCTGCCCCTTCTGATGACATAGAACGAGTCACCCTCATCACCCTCTTCAAAGATGCTCTCGCCCTTGCCATAGTGTTTTTGGGCAAGCAACGAGGCAATTTCTCTTTGGACATCTTCGGTGAACACAGAGAAAAACTCTATTCGTTTTATGGCCGAATAATTCTGATGCATCTCTTCGTTAGTATCAACGGTGGTTACCGGATGGCAGTAAACATCCCTGACAGGGAATGGCATCCTGATACCTTCTCTTTTGAAGGCGTACCAGAGTTTAGTCATAATGACATTAGCAATGTGTGGTTTGAGACCGTAGTCGTTAATCCAGACCCTGATCTCGTATTCAATGGATGAGTCATTATATTTCACCACCCGAACCTCTGGTGGCCGAATCTTCTCAGCATACGTCTTCAGGCAGACCGACTCAATGACCTGCTTTACCTTGTTTGGAGGGGTATCGTAGTCCGCCCCTACGAAGAGACTCATAATCTGGTCAGGCGATGGATAATTAACGCTGAGAATCGTATCCTTTATGATATTGCCGTTGGGAATGACAAGATAATCGTTAGCGCGTGTCAAGAGCTTCGTGGTGCGCCAGTTAATCTCTACGACCTTGCCGTCAGTATCTTTTACGCGGATCCAGTCGTTGATTCTAAAGGGGGTTTCTATGTGCAGCACTACGCCTGCGGTGAGATTGGTCAGGGTCTCTGGTAACGCAAGACCTATGACCATAGAAAACACCGCTGATGTCGTTATTATGGGTGTCAAATCGATACCAAACTGTATCTTCAATATTGCAAACAGGGCAATTGCATAAATTATAGCCGTGACAATGTCATGGATGAGTTTAGGAACGGCAATCTTTTCCTTTTCGATATACAGCTTGCTGAAAAAGTAATCGGCTATTTTAAAAACGCCATAAAAAAGCACTCCGTAAACAAATGAGTTCGTTACATTAATGTCGATAGGCGGTTTATTGAGATGCACGTATACGGCCAGAGAAGCGGCAAAGACAATGAGCAGCGCGTAAAATATCAGAGAGGTCGACTGCCCCGGTTTAATCTTTGTTTTCATTTCCATGTTATAGACACTACTCCCAAACTATAGGAGCTTAACACTAACAAGCTACAGCTGTCAATGGACATTCCAGGGCAAACGCATTTGAAACTCACACCAGAAATTCCCTCTCCTTGATTCCCGCTTTCCAGACTGTGTCATAATAGATTCCGGAGATTGTTCATGCAAAT
>JADFXZ010000070.1 GCA_015233265.1 Nitrospirota bacterium | reverse complement strand
GCTCGAGCTGCTGCCACACCGCAGCGTCGGGCATGGCGCGATTATTTTGCTATTGAAACCCACGCGGGTGTTGTCAGCTTTGTACAAACAATTCCTGGACAGCTGATACTGCTTATTTTGTTCACCATGGCTTATGCGGCGGCTTCACAGACATGGAAACCCTCAGGGGTTGTTTTTGCCGCCGCGGCATTTGCATTATTGCCACGCTACCGGACTGTCATCATATTCGTTGCAACGCTTGGTATTTTGGCCAAAGGCCCGTTTTGGTATGGAACTGAGGCAATCGATTATGTGCTTCAACGGGATAATCTGTCGTCCCAATGGGGCAAGTACTCGGCCTATGCGGCATTGGTCTTGTTTTTTGTATGTTCTTTAGCAACACTTGAGCTGGTACGGCGCAACAAGACATTATATGTGGCCCGCCGTCCTGTAATTACACTGATAGCCGCGATTGCCGTGCTGAGCATCATAGCGGCGTCACCCCTCATGCACGGGGTGCCGCTGGTTTTATTGTGGGCGTTTATAACCATCCTTTCGGCCTATATGTGGTTTGTGGCCTATTCGTTAGTAGACCAGCGCTCACGAGACCGGAGTCCACATCTGTTCCAGCTTGGGACGTTTCACCCATTTTGGGGTTCAAGCTCAGTGCCGTATGGCAAGGGTGCCGCCTTTCTTCGAAAATCACTGGCTAAGACTCCGGCTGACCTTGCAGTTACACAGATAAAGGGGTTGAAACTTATAGTATGGACAATAGTTCTTCTTTGGATTAGAAATCTGCTTGTGTGGGCTATAGAGGTCAAATTGAAAATTCCGGCGGTAGCGGATTTGGAGGCGTTGCATGTGGCAAGGCAGCAGTATTCGATTTTAGTTGGGTGGGCTTGCATTATCTGGGCTACGGCCTCTGATGCGCTGGTGCTGGCCATTGGCGGTCATAAGGCAGTTGCAGTTGCGCGTCTGGCGGGATTCCGGCTGCCGAGAAACATGTGGCGCCCTCTTGAATCCAGAACTCTGGCTGAATTCTGGAACCGGTACTATTACTACTTCAAGGAGTTGCTGGTTGAGTTTTTCTTCGTCCCGACTTTTCTCAGGACATTTCGTAACCATCCCCGGCTGAGAATGTTTTTTGCTACCTTTATGGCAGCCGGCATCGGCAACGCGGCCTTTCATTTTTTCAGGGACATAAAGTTTGTTGCAACACAGGGTCTGTGGGGTTCCATTGTAAGCTACCAGAGTTATGTGTTTTACACCTTCGTACTAGCTACGGGAATAGCTATTTCTCAAGTGCGTTTGAACAGTGGTGAAAAGCCCTCAAACGCCTTCCACGCAAAGTTGTGGTCATTCCTTTGTGTGTGGACATTTGTCGTATGTTTACACGTCTTCGGTGACGAGACGCGGATTTTTACTTTATGGCAGCGGCTGTCATTTATGGCCAGCCTTATAGGAGTGAAATAGTGGATACTGAAAAGAAGAACAAACTGCGCACGTTTATTAAATCATATCTGCAAGAACATGGCGATACAGGGGAACTAAAAGACGATGATTCGCTGTTTATCAGCGCTCGTCTGGACTCTCTGGCGATGATTACACTGATTTCCTTTCTTGAGCAGACGTTTAACGTCAATTTCGGCGATGTTGATTTCGATGTAGAGCTGATTGATTCAATCAATGAAATCGAGTTGTTTCTGGACGGCACAGGCGCGCGTTGATCGGTTATCAGTAGTTTTGTAACAAATGTCAAATATATTCAGGCGTCTGATGTGATTTTTCAGATGGAGCGCTGCAGCGCGCAGCACGGCCTTTGCCTGTACGTCGTCGGGGATTTGACTTGCCGGTAGTCCCATGTCCTTTACTGGCACCCCGTATTCCGTCCACATAAGGTCAGCGGCGGCCAAAGCCAGTTGTATCGCTAACTCTTGAGTTAGTTTAATGACAAACTGCGTGAGCCTATTGAGCGCTTTCTTGTTCTTCAGCGGCTGGGTCCGGCGGACGATTAAGTGCACGACGCTCTTCTTCAGTTACGTGGACGCCTGGGTATCTGAGCACATGGCGGCCTTCAGTGCTGAGATCAGGGTCTGTTTTCTTAGAGTGCTTTGCCATAGCGGTAGTCTTTTTTCCATTTTTTACTTTACCATGCTTAGCAGCTTTACCATGCTTTGCGGACTTACCATGCTTAGCAGCTTTACCATGCTTTGCGGACTTACCATGCTTTGCGGACTTATCATGCTTTGCGGACTTATCATGCTTTGCGGACTTATCATGCTTTGCGGACTTACCATGCTTTGCGGACTTATCATGTTTAGCGGACTTATCATGCTTAGCAGCTTTATCATGCTTTGCGGCCTTATCACGTTTAGCGGTCTTTTCATGAGTGCTGCTCTTTTCATGTTTGAGATGTTTGTCTGCCTTAGCTGGATGGTCTTTTTGTGTTTTAGTCTTTGCCAGAGCGACCCCGCTCAATGACAACATGAACATTACTAAAAAGACAATGACGCTCAGTTTTGCTACTCTAAACATAGGTGGTCCTCCTTATTGATGGGTTTGACAACAAGCGCCTGCAGACGCACTCACGCACATGGTATCATTTTTCTGTCATAAGCGTCAAGGTGAATAAATGACCCAAGGCAAGGGCTGCGGCAGGAGAGCATCCAGAGCTGAAAACTAAATTAGCGGCAGCTATAAACCTCACCATAACCGCCGCTAATTATATAGCCTACATCGCCTTAATCACCTGCGTCTCAACTACTCCGTCTGTGTAACGACTTGGAATCAGCCAGTGTTTAGTTGTTTAACGCCGTGCCTAGTGGCTGTTCTTAATTTGGTTGCTGACTGCGTTTTCCTGCTGATTAAGGGCCTTCTGCTGTGCTTTTGTTATGTGGCCGCCGTTGAGTTTTGCCATGTTACGCTCTTCCTGACGAATTGCTCGGTCTTCCGCCTTGAGTTTCTGAGCCTGATCGGGAGACATCTTCCCATTTTTGACTTTATTGTTTATGCGTTTGTTTTGATTGGCGAGACGCTTGTTTACTTCTGCCCGGCGTGGATGGGTTTTCTGCCACTGGGTCTCAGCCACTGAAATGCCACTAAATGACAACACAAAAATAGTTAACAAAATCACGACACTGAACCTTGATGCTCTCAACATAGGGGGCCTCCTTATGAAAATTGATAGATTTGTGCATACACACCTCTATAGTAAGAGTATCATAATATTGTATTTTGTGTCAAGATATTTTAGTCGGATGTTAAGCTGTCATCGGGGTATGTGGTATATTCACCGCTATAACTGCGGTTGCAGCTCGTTTGACGAAAGGATGCTGCTTCTGATAGGATATTATCAGGGGGCGAGCATGTTTGCATTTTTTTCACATAAGTGCTCAGACATTTTAAGTTAACTGAGGAGGGTTGATATGTTGACAATAAAAAAGAGTGATATTGCCGGTAGTCTGCTTCTTGCGGTTATGGCAGAGATGCACATCGTTAGAGATAAACTGAGCTTTTTTGAGAGAAAATACCATATGGATTTCGAAGCGTTCGAGTACTCGATCAAAAATCAGGGAGAGAGCTATCAGCACTGGGATGATTATATGGAATGGAAGGCGTACAAACGTCTATTTGAAGAAAATACACGGAAAATATATGATATAAAAAATGCTGATTTTGAAGTACATTGATGCGGCTGACTTTATTGAATCCTATGACTATCTGGATTATAAGGAGTGGAACGAGGGTTTTTACTATAAACTAAGGATTATTCTTAAAGATGGCTCAGCGCTATTGGCAACAGAATATGTAGATGATCTTCAACGTAACTATTCCTTTCACTGGCAAAGTTCGGACAACGATATTATCATCCGATGGGATAACGCTCCTCATCATAAAGAGCTTTTAACTTTTCCACACCACAAGCATATTCACCACAAGGTAATCGAAAGCATGGTTGTATCTTTAGAAGATGTGTTAAAACAAATCAAAGCGGCTTTAATGGAGTAGATATAGTGGCGCACTGTCCCATACCATCAGAGCCGTGTTATAATCACGCTGTGGAAGATGTGCAACAAGACAGTGACCTATCGCTCGATACGATTAAAAATGTCATGATATTGCAGCGCCGCAAGGGTTACAGGTTTTCTATCGACGCGCTCCTGCTGTCAGATTTTGCTTATCATAGCAATCCGCGGCACATCATAGATTTCGGGGCAGGCTCAGGCATCATTGGAATCCTGATCGCTCAGAAATATCCGGAGGCGTTTGTCCATTTGATAGAACTCCAGCAGGGGTTATATGAGCTTGCCAACAAGAACGCTGCCCTCAATAACGTTACCGATAGGCTCAAAATACATCACTTAAATATCAATGATATATATGCTAATATCTCCTCTAATTCTTTTGATTTGGCCGTGTCAAACCCTCCCTATAGAAAACTCCAAAGCGGGGAGGTCAACCCCGATGACGAAAAGGCCGCCGCCCGCCACGAGCTTAACCTTACGCTGGATGAACTAATTAAAGCAGCTTTTTATGTATTACGTGCTAAAGGTAAGTTTTCATTCATTTATCAGACATCACGATTTGTCGAGGTGATTGAAACCCTCAAGGGCCGGAGGTTCGCCCCTCGCAGGGTTCGCTTTATTTATTCTAACAGGAAGTCGGAGGCAAAGATATTTCTCATTGAGGCGGTAAAAGAAGGCGCTGCACAGCTCAGGCTTGACTCGCCGTTTTTTGTTTACGACGACACGGGGCGATATTCCGCGGAAACGCTTGAAATGCTTAACAAATAACATTTCCATGCGCATTTTAATGTATAATAACCGCTATGATACGCAATACGTTTACAGTGCTGGAGGGCGTAGGGGAAAAGACGCAGCGGCGGCTGTGGCGTCGGGGCATTGTCACGTGGGAAGATTTTCTGGCCAAAGACGCAATTGCATTTATTCCCGCTGAAAAGAAGGTGCGCGCTGATGCGCACCTCAAAATGCTCGATAGTGTGCTCTGTAAAAAACACTCATCGCACCTTGTAAGACACATAGAGAGAAAGGAACACTGGCGCGCCTTCGAGATTTTCAGAGACGATGCGGTAGGCCTCGACATTGAGACCAATGGCCGCCCCCATGACAACGGCGGCTATGTCACGGTTGTAGGTTTATATGACGGCAAAAACTACAAGTGCCTCATCAGGGGCAAAGACTTAACCGAGGACAATCTTGCCGCCGCCCTTTCCCCATACAAGTATCTTATAACATTCTACGGCGCGGTCTTCGACATTCCGTTTTTGCGGAAGTGTTTCCAGTCTCTCAGGATTGATATGCCGCACTTTGACATATGTTTGGAGTCTAAGCGCCTAGGGTTAAAGGGAGGCTTTAAGTATTTTGAGAAATGCTTTGGAATATATAGAGATGATGACATTGCCGGCATGGACGGCTATGACGCCGTCAGGCTCTGGCAGCAGTTTCGTCGCGGGGATAGGGCCTCACTCGATACGCTGATAAAATATAACAGGGAAGATACCGTTAATTTGCTTGCCATAGGGTGGCAGATTTATAGCCAACTCAGGAAATCAACCGGCATTGAGGAATACGTGCATGAATAGTGCGGGAAATAGTATGGATAATAGCACGGCGGACTCTGAGATACTCAGACAGTTTCTGGCTTATCTGGAGGTGGAGAGGGGGCTTTCGCAAAATACGGTCGTCTCATATGGACTAGACCTAGAGCAGTTCATGAATTATTTGCATGTAAATAGATTAAATATAATAGAAATGCAGCGAGAGGACATTATAAATTACATAGATAAACTGAGGGACGATGGTCATTCGATGAGTTCCATTTGTAGATTTATCTCATCGACGAGGGCGTTTTGTAAGTTTCTGCTGATCGAGAGGCACAGAAAAGACGACCCGTCTGAGACCGTGCGCCAGCCAAAGAAGTGGGAACAGCTGCCTAAGGCCCTGACGTTTGACGATGTGCTGGCAATTTTAACTACGCGCGTGGATACGAAGTTTGTGCTGCGCGATGTGGCAATTCTTGAGCTGATGTATGCCTCGGGGCTTCGTGTCTCTGAGCTGGTCAACGTAGAGGTAGATAAACTTGAGATGGACGCGGGATTTATCAAGGTCATGGGGAAAGGCTCAAAGGAGAGGCTCGTGCCGGTAAATGACAGGGCGCGTCAACGTATAAAGCAATACATGAAGGAATTAAGGCCAGAGATTCTCAACAATAAACACTCGCCGTATCTGTTTTTGACAAACAGGGCGCAGCCGATGACAAGGCAGCGCTTCTGGCAGACTATTAAGGCGTATGGGCAGATGGCTGGCGTGGAGCTTTCGCCGCACACGCTCAGACACTGCTTTGCCACTCATCTGCTTGACGGCGGGGCGGACCTGCGCTCAATTCAAAAGATGCTTGGCCATGTTGACATCTCAACTACGCAGATATATACAAAAGTGACTACTGAAAAGGTGAGGAAAGAGTACGACAAGCACCATCCGAGGGCTTGACGAAGTGGGCGCTTGGCGGTAATAATAGTATTAGTACCAAGTTGCAGGAAACGGGGTAAACGGAGCATCCTTCGACAGGCTCAGGATGATTCGATTCAGGCTCAGGATGATTCGATTATTATAGGGCGCGTTTTACTGCTATTGCTGTATTTTGGTATTAAATGAATCATCCTGAGCTTGTCGAAGGATGAGCTTGTCGAAGGATGAGCTTGTCGAAACGTGAACTTTTTGTAATGTTGTAATGAAGGGAAGGAAAAACTATTGGCACTGATACTTGTAACGAACGACGACGGGGTGCTGTCTGAGGGGTTGATGGCGCTCTTTGAGGCAATGAAAGACGTGGCTGAGGCGGTGATTGTAGCCCCGGACAGGGAGCGAAGCGCCACGAGCCATTCGCTTACGATGCACCGCCCGCTTAGGGTCACGAAGATAAAGGAAGCAATCTATGCGATAAATGGCACCCCTACGGACTGCGTTACGCTGGGCATTGGGAAAATCCTTGGGCGCAAGCCCGACCTTGTGGCCTCCGGCATTAACAAAGGCGGTAACTTGGGCGACGACATAACGTACTCGGGCACGGTGTCCGCCGCTTTTGAAGGTACGATTCTCGGAGTGCCGTCGTTTGCCATATCGATGTTGTGGGATGACGGCGGGTTTCACTTCTCAACCGCCGCGGAGTTTGCCAAAAAGATAGCAAGGGCTATTGTCGACAAGGGCCTCCCCAGGGATACGCTGTTAAATGTCAACGTGCCAAACGCGGAGTCTGTTGCTGGCGTGAAGTTCACAAAGCAGGGCAAGCGCGTCTACTGCAACTCGATTCAGGAGACGAATGACCCGTGGGGCAAGAAGCACTACTGGATAGGCGGCGGGAGTCCGTCGTGGGAGGAGGATGCTCATACGGATTTCCTCGCGGTTGAGGCGGGGTATATATCTGTAACGCCGCTGCATCTTGACCTGACGAATTATGACGCCTTAAAGAAGATTGAAAAAGAGTGGAAAGAATTATAAAGTGACACTTGATGATAATAGAGATAACTTTAGTGATAAAAGGGAAGAAATGGTCAATATCCAGCTGATACGCCGCGGCGTCAGCGACGACGCTGTGCTGCGGGCAATGCGCCATTGTCCGAGGCACATCTTTGCCGGCCCCGCCAACGAGGGCAGGGCATATGCCGACATGGCGCTTGACATCGGGCAGCATCAGACGATCTCACAGCCCTACATGGTGGCCGTGATGACTGAGCTGCTTGAGCTTTCAAAGACCGATAAGGTGCTGGAGATTGGAACTGGCTCAGGCTATCAGGCGGCAGTGTTGTCTGAGATAGTGTTAAGGGTCTGCACGGTTGAGAGAATCGAAGCGCTGGCGATTGAGGCACGAAGAAAATTTACTGACTTAGAATATAGGAACATCGACGTAAAAATAGCGGACGGTACGATTGGATGGCTGGAGGAGGCGCCGTTTGATAAGATTATTATAACAGCGGCAGCCCCGGATATACCGGCGCCGTTGCTTGAGCAGCTTGGGCAGCGAGGGATAGTGGTTGCTCCGGTCGGAGACAGGCACTCGCAATCGCTGTTGAAGCTGGTAAAAGACGGCTCTCAAATACATAAGAGTTACCACGTGCCGTGCGTATTTGTCCCGCTTTTGGGGAAATACGGCTGGGATAGCTGACCCGCCCTTGGGTTATACTAAAAATATTAAAGTAAAACATGAAAGAAGCGCTTCTATACGATAAATGCCAGGAAGGCAGCGATGTCCTGTGTAAGATGTGTGCCCACAGTTGCAGGATTCCACAGGGCGGACGCGGACACTGCTCGGTGAGGGAAAACAGGGGCGGAACGCTCTTTTCGCTTAATTATGGACGCCTCTGTGCTTGCCATATTGACCCTATAGAGAAGAAGCCGTTGTTTCATTTCCTGCCCGGTTCATATTCTTTGTCAATCGCAGCGGTGGGCTGTAATTTCACATGCCTTCACTGTCAGAACTCCTCTATCTCCCAGTATCCTCGTGAGTTTGGGCAGCTTACAGGCGATGAGGTAATGCCTTCACAAGTCGTCAGCGGCGCCATAAACGGCGGCTGTAAAAGTATATCCTACACATATACAGAACCAACTATTTATTTGGAATTTGCCCTTGAGTGTGCCATTATGGCAAAGGCACAAGGCATAAAGAATGTCTTTGTCAGTAACGGCTACATGACCGCCGAGAGCGCCGGGCTGATTATCCCATATCTCGACGCCAACAACATTGACTTAAAAGGAGACGACGAATTTTATAAAACGCTCTGCGGTGGTCGCGTAAAGCCCGTGAAAGATACTATTATATTAATGAAAGACCGCGGCATATGGGTGGAGGTAACCACGCTGATAATCCCGGGCCTCAACGATTCAGACAAGACATTGAAAGACATAGCAGGGTTTATCAAATCAGTGGATGCGGCAATTCCGTGGCACGTATCAGCCTTTACGCCGAGATATAAGGTGTTGGACAGGCCGCCAACGCCCTCTGATACGCTTAAACGCGCATATGGGATCGGAGCCGAGGCTGGCCTGAGATATGTCTACGAGGGCAATGTACCGGGTTCAAGCGGCGAGAACACGAACTGCCCCTCGTGCAAGGCGCTATTGATAGACAGACGCGGCTTTTCTATTGGAACAAATGTTATTAAAGATGGCAAGTGCTCCAACTGTGGGCAGAGTATTGAGGGTGTTTGGTAAGTTGGATAGGGCAGGGCAATAAAGAGATTTCATCGGCCAGTGGTGACAATAACATCAGGGGGTGTAATAATGAATGTCTTTCATTACCATGAGGTGACTAAGCACAGGGTGGGGCGGTATGCAAAGTCCGCGGGGTATATGGATTGGGAAAACGAACCTGTGCCATTTAGAAGTTTCGATGGGACAGAGGTTTTACGGCTGCCTTTTCTGGAAAAAGACCCGGATGTTTTGTATGATGACATTTTTCAGCGGCCTATGCCCTCAAAAGGCATATCGATTTCTGCTGCTGCCAACTTTTTGGAGCTTTCCCTTGCCCTTGCCGCGTGGAAGTCCTATGGAGGCAACTCGTGGGCGCTGCGAATAAACCCCTCAAGCGGCAATCTGCACGCCGAAGAGACGTATGTGCTGTTTGACGATTCGGAAAATTCAGCCGCCGCGCTGTATCACTACAACCCGTATTTACATGTCTTTGAAAAGAGGGCGGCGGTGGATACCATGGTGTGGAAGAAGATGGAGGATTATTTCGGCGTCAGAGGTTTTTTTGTAGCATTGACCTCAATACACTGGCGCGAGGCGTGGAAGTACGGGGAGCGCGCCTTTAGATACGTTTGCCTTGACGTTGGTCACGCCGTTGCTGCGATGTCGGTTTCCGCAAGTGTTTTTGGATTGGAGGCAACAGTGCTGTCTGCCATGCCCTGTGCAGACATAAAAGCGCTTCTCGGATTAGAGAAAACCACCTGGATAGATCATGAGGAAGAGATCCCTGAGGTTGTTCTTTTCATACATGAACGCACCCAAGTGGAAATCCCGCGGCTTATGCCTGATGAGCTTATCAATCACTTAAAGACCCTATACTTTACAGGTAGTCCAAACCGCTTGAGCAAGACACACACACCATGGGGAATTATAAAAGAAATATCAGCGGCCACTGAAAAACCGGCAACTGAATATACAAATGGACCGCGTATCACAAAAGAGACGGCGATTTCCGCCACTTTGAAGGCGGCCTCACATGTAATACGCACAAGGAGAAGTGCCCAAAGGTACGATGGCAAGACACATATGCCGCTTGAAGTGTTCCTGTCCATTCTGAAGCGAACATTGCCGGGGACGCTGCCGTTTAACGTCGGCATAATCCCAGTTGCAGGGGCTGTGTTTGTCCACTTGCTGGTATATGTGCACAGGGTTACGGGTTTGCCTCAGGGGATATATCTATTTGTAAGAGACGAGGGTGAGATTACTGCGATGAAAAGTCGCATGTCGGCTGATTTCCTCTGGGAAGAGATTAGTGCAGGCGTGCCGCTTTATTTGCTTGTCAGGGGGGATTTCGCCAATGCCGCAGCCAGGACTTCCTGTGGTCAGGAGATAGCTGGTGACGGGGCGTTTTCTCTTTCGATGATTGCGAAGTTTGCAGATATTGTTGGCGGGGCACCCTATATGTACCGGCGGCTTTTTTGGGAGGCTGGCATGATTGGTCAGATGCTCTATCTTGAATCTGAGGCACACGGCTTCAGAGGCACTGGGATAGGGTGTTTTTTTGATGATGAGGTGCATCATCAGCTTGGACTTCAGGACAACTACTACCAATGTCTCTATAATTTTACCATAGGCAGTGCTGTCGAAGACAAAAGACTGACCACACTTGCCCCATATCATCAGCTGAAATAATGCCTGAGGGATGAGTTCGATGCGTCTAACAATATTAAGAAAGCTGGCAACGGGATGCTAACCCTTTGACATGGCCTTTATTCTCTTTAAAATCAGTATGTTATGGTTTCATTTTCCAGTTTGGTGACACTTTGGTGACAGTAGTAATTTCTTTTACCTTATCTTTTAGCGTTATCTTGTCAAAGCCTGACCTCAACCCGTCTACGTTTTACCGTGAAAATCATCCTAAGCTAAGGCACAAAACCCCCCTTACCGTCTTTT
>JADFXZ010000069.1 GCA_015233265.1 Nitrospirota bacterium | reverse complement strand
CCCGCGGCGTCGATGATATCCTTTATCTCCTGCCAGTTCCTGTGCACATGGCTTGCTGATGTCTTCACGTCGAACTTAATAGCCCTGAAACCGTTTTTAAAAACTGCCCTCGCCGTTGTCTCAAATGGCTCCAGCTCCCTGTGTTTCGACAAAAGAGACAGCCTCTGCCTGAGATACTCAATCGGTACGCCGGCGTCTAAGAGTGCTGCGACGAGCATATCCCCGCTCACCCCTGAGGTGCATTGAATGTAGGCAGCTGCCACTTTCTCCATAAGCTAGTATATTTTAACTTTATCGCAACAGAAAAAACAGCGGTTTACAATTGACGAGTTTTTCTGTTAATATTTCTCGTGCAAGAAGCCCTGAAGTGTGACGGTTAAAATGGACATAGTCCCCTATATAACTAAGATAATAAGCAGGATAAGTGATGTGCTGCGTCTGAGCAACGTATCGTTGTCGCACGGGGGGGCAATTACGGTGTTGATGCTGTTTGCAACACTGCTTAATCTGCCTTTCGGGTATTTAAGGCAGCGCCAGAGAAAGCGATCGTTTAAGTGGTTTTTGTATATACATTTGCCGATTCCATTCGTCATCCTGATGAGGTCAATGGTTCATCTGGACTACAAGTACATCCCGCTGTCGCTTGCGGCCTCGGTACTTGGTCAAATAATAGGGGGCAAACTCTAAACTTGACGGCCTTGCCCTCAAGGACACTCGATGGCAGATAAAAACATAATCGACAAGGTATGGAAATTCTTTACTTCCGTGAAATTGGCGGTGGCGCTGTTTGCTGTCATAGCGCTGTCTTCGATAATAGGTACGGTAGTGGAGCAGAACTCGCAGCCGGAGAAAAACATCAAGCTCTTTACAAAGATGTTCGGCGCCGCCTACGCTCAGACCGCATATAAAACCGCCGCTTCGCTTGGCCTGACCGACATGTACCACTCGTGGTGGTTTACGGGGATACTGATTTGCTTTGCGGCAAACCTGACCATCTGCTCCATTGACAAGCTGCCGCACATTAGGCGCATCGTAAATGAGCCTGTCAAACCCATCGAGACTAAGGACTTCGATAAATACGGGATAAAAAAAGAACTGGCTATAGATGGCAATATAGAAACAGCAAAACCAGCGGCATTAGAGGCGTTAAAGAAACCCGGTATGCACCCAATTGAGGCAGCTGCCGGCAGCCCCGCCTCTAAAGACATTCAGCTCTATGCCCACAGCGGTAGATACTCACGCTATGCCGTATATGTCATACACTTCAGTATAATAATAATTCTGATAGGTTCGGTAATCGGCGTTACCCTTGGGTTCAGCGGCTATTTGACACTTCCAGAGGGTGAGACCTCGGCAGTTGCATACACTCAGGAGGGGGCTGAGCACTCGCTTGGGTTTTCAATTCGATGTGACAACTTTGCCGTCTCATTCTACGGCACCTCAGATATGCCAAAGGACTACTCAAGCTGGCTTTCAGTTATAGAAAATGGAAAGACTGTTCTAAAAAAGACCATTGGGGTAAACTATCCCTTAAAGTACAAGGGCTATACGTTTTACCAGTCCGGCTATGGCGTAGTTCCTAAAAATAACTCTAAAAGTCTGATAATCTTAAACATAACGCCTAAGGGCGGCAAGTCAGAACAAATATCGCTTGCCGTAGGGGAGACGTTTAAAATCCCCGGGGCGAACTCCTCTGGCAAGGTGATTGCCTTTAGCCCGGCCCTGGCGTTCGATAAAAATGACAGGCCATATTCATACACTGAAAATATGAACAACCCTGCTATCTATGTGGAGTTCACCGCTGAAGATAAGGTGAGACACTCCGGCTGGATAGCAAAGCGCTATCCCCAGACATGGGCTATGCCTGATGGCAGCAAGGTAGAGTTGGTGCATAACTGGGGCTACCAGTACACAGGGCTTCAGGTCAGAAAGGACCCGGGCGTTTGGGTGGTCTATGCTGGGTGCATATTTATAACCATAGGTCTTTATAGCGCGTTTTTCCTAAGCCACAAAAAAATATGGGTACTGCTGCAACCTGAAAAATCAAAGGTAATAATAAAGATTGCGGCCTTTACAAACAAGAACAAGACCGGTTACGAGGGCGTCATTAACAGCGTTTTTAACCGGTTAACGCACGTCACAGCTCAGGGGCAAAGGAGGTAACATAGATGAGTAGTCCTATACTATTTGGCATAGCCGAAGTTGGGTACTTTATGGCTATGATGGTCTACATAGGATATTTCATATTTAAAAACGAGGCAGTGGGGGTAACAGCAACCGCTGTGGCCTCAGCCGCTTTTTTATCACAGAGCGCGGCGCTGATTTTTCGATGGGTGGAGTCCTACGGCATGGGGATTGGCAGGGCGCCGCTTACGAATCTCTATGAGTCGCTGATTTTTTTTGTCTGGTGTCTGATGCTTGGCTATCTCATCATCGAATTCAAGTATCACAACAGGACATTTGGGGCATTTGTCACGCCGCTGGCCGGTCTGGCCCTTGGATTTATTGATCTAACCGGCATATCGAAAGAAATTGAGCCGCTTGTGCCTGCCCTTCAGAGCAACTGGCTGTTAGCGCATGTGACGATGAGTTTTATCGCCTATGCCGCCTTTGGACTGGCCTTTGCCACTGGGATGTTGTATTTAGTGTTGAGTACAGAAAAACGCAATGAGAGTTCCTATATATTTTGGACGGTTGCCGGGAGTGTCTTTTTTATTGTATTAGCGGCAATGGGGGCAGACTTTTTAACGTTTAAGGCAGCCGGGACGTCGCAGCAGCAGTTTATCAAGGGTTATCTGTTTAAGGCGACTTTCAGGAGTGACTCCGGACCAACTGTGTGGTTGAGCTTTGCGGGGGCGCTTGCAATTATAATTGCCGCGTGGAGGTATGGATACGTGCTGAAGCGAATGCTCATGACCTTTGGCCTTTCTCT
Organism: Nitrospirota bacterium; assembly: GCA_015233265.1. Taxonomy (GTDB): domain Bacteria; phylum Nitrospirota; class Thermodesulfovibrionia; order Thermodesulfovibrionales; family Magnetobacteriaceae; genus Magnetominusculus. The sequence goes on along the minus strand of JADFXZ010000069.1, from coordinate 8,211 downwards.
GGAGTTTCTCGAAGAACTAAACTACAAGATAATAGCGGTGGGATTTCCCATTTTTACGCTTGGCGGGCTGATATTTGGAGCGATATGGGCAGACCAGGCCTGGGGTGTATATTGGAGCTGGGACCCGAAGGAGACATGGTCTTTGATATCGTGGCTTGTATATGCCTTTTATCTGCACGCAAGGTATTTGCGAGGCTGGCGCGGCAACAAGATAGCGGTGCTGTCATCGATAGGATTTATCACGGTGATATTTACATATCTTGGTGTCAACATATTCTTGTCCGGTCTGCACAGCTACGGTGAGGCATAACGGATTCGACTCAGATGCCAGCTAAGTGGCTTGAGATTACTGGAATTAAGCAGAACAATCTCCAGAATATCTCGGTAAAGATACCGCACGATAAATTTGTGGTTATCACCGGTGTGTCTGGTTCGGGCAAATCATCGCTTGCCTTTGACACCATATTCGCCGAGGGGCAGTGGCGCTTTATCGAGTCCCTCTCGACATACGCAAAATTATTTCTTGAAAAGCTCGACAGGCCGCAGCTTGAACAGATCAGAAATATCCGCCCGGCCATAGCCCTGGCCCAGCGCAATCCCGTCAAGACATCCCGCTCCACAGTGGGCACTGTCACGGAAGTTTATGATCTTTTAAGGGTAGTATTTGCACGCACAGCGCAGCCCTTTTGCCACGAGTGCAGGGCACTAATCAGGCGCTGGGATGCCTCCTCAGCCTATAAGTCCCTCCTCGACAGATACATGGGCGCAAAGGCGGCCATACTTTTTAGCACGGATGAGCCTCTTTCAAGCCTGAGAGAGCGTGGTTTTTATAGAATTCACACAGACGGGCAGTTCATAGAGACATTTGGTATGCCTGATAATAAGGTCGAAGCGGGGGAAAGCTGCGATGTGCTGATTGACCGGCTGGTCATTCGTGACGAATCGCGACTATCAGACTCGATAGAGCTTGCATGGCGCGAAGGCGGCGGTGTGATTAAGGTTATTATATATGGCGATACCGGTTGGACTGCGCTTCTCTACTCAGAAGGCAGCTCATGTGACGGCTGTGGCGCCTCACTGCCTGAGCCAACACCCCTGCTATTTTCATATAACCACCCTATTGGCGCCTGCCAGGCTTGCAAGGGGTTTGGAAATATACTTATTGGCGACATTGACCTGATTGTCCCTAATCCCATGCTCTCACTTTCTGATGGGGCAATAGACCCGTGGGAAAAACCAGCCTTTGACTGGTGGAAGTCCCAGATGCTCAGGGGGGCGCTGGAGGCGGGCATTGACATATATAAGCCTGCAGCTGAGTTGTCTGATCATGAGTGGCTCTTGCTTAACAACGGGGTAGCAAAGTCCTTCTATGGGCTTAACGCATTTTTTAAATTCCTCACCGAAGAGCGTCATAAATTGCACTTGCGGGTGTTCTTAAACAGATACAGAAAACCTGTGCTGTGTACGCAATGTAATGGCGCGAGATTGAAACAGGTAGTCCTTGCTTACAAGATTAATGGCCTTAATATAGCACAGCTCAACGCTATGACGGTCAGGGAGCTGTCAGAATTTTTCGCCGCCCCTGAGGTAAACAGCCGTGAGGCGATTGAGGAGGCATTGAGGCATATCAGGCACAAGCTTGAGCTTCTGAGCCGTGTGGGTCTGGACTACCTGACCCTGGACAGGCAGACCATGACACTGTCAGGCGGGGAATATCAGCGAGTAAACATTGCCAATCAACTCTCATGCAGCCTCGCTGGTGCCCTCTACGTGCTGGATGAGCCGACGGTTGGCCTTCATAGCCGAGATAACGCGCGCATCACTGAGATTATTGAGCGCCTTGCAAGCCAGGGCAACACTGTTGTTGTAGTTGAGCACGACCCTGAGATTATACGTGCCGCTGACTGGGTAATAGAGCTTGGCCCTGGCGGTGGAAGTAAGGGCGGGAACATCGTATTTAGTGGCGCAATCGATGAGTTTCAAAAGGCGCAGACCATCACCGCCGGATATTTAAATAACACGGGCACATATCGGCCATCGCCAAAGCAGCAAATCAAGCACAATGCCCCCGCACTTGTTTTAAGCGGTGCCACAGGGCATAACCTCAAAGCGGTCACGCTGAGCATACCTCTTAATAGCCTTACCGTAGTGAGCGGTGTCTCAGGCTCAGGCAAGAGCAGCCTCGTTGTGGACACACTCTACCCCGCGGCAGCCGGTCATTTTAACAAAAATTTCACAAAGAGACCGCTTCCGTATGATGGTATCACAGGGCTTGATAATCTTAAAGGCGTGTGCCTTGTTGACCAATCACCAATTGGCCGCTCCCCGCGGTCTAATCCCGCGACATATTTAAAATTCTTTGATTCGATTCGTGCGATTTTCGCATCCACGACAGAGGCAAAACTCTATGGCTACGGCTCCGGACATTTCTCATTTAACGTAGCAGGCGGCAGGTGCGAACTGTGCAAAGGCGAGGGCTATCAGAAACTTGAGATGTACTTCTTCGAGGACTTATATGTGAAGTGCCCTGACTGTGCGGGCAACAGATATTCTGCTCAGACGCTGCGGGTGAAGTACAAGGGGCTTACGATAAGCGATGTGCTGAATCTGAGTGTTGACGAGGCGGCAGACATATTTTGGGATGACCCGGCAATTGCAAAAAGGCTCCAACTGCTCAAGGATGTAGGGCTTGATTATCTGAGAATTGGGCAGCCAGCTACAACGCTCTCTGGCGGTGAGGCACAGCGCCTGAAGATATGTGCGGCCCTTGGGGCAGCGGCCAACAAGGGGTTGCTGTACATACTGGACGAACCGACTATTGGCCTTCACATGCGCGACGTGCAGGCGCTGCTTAGTGTCCTGCGACGCCTTCTGGCATTAAACAGCACGATTGTGGTTATTGAGCATAATATCGATGTAATCAGAGAGGCAGACTGGGTAGTTGACCTTGGCCCGGAAGGTGGAGAGGCTGGAGGGGCATTGATATTTGAAGGGACACCGGAGGATTTACAAGAGTGTGGCGATTCACACACGGGGGTATGTCTTAATAAATATATCGAGCGGAGGAATTGACACACAATGATGAAAATAAGTGACGACCTCAAGCACATAGGCGCATTCGTTGGAAGATGTTTTGGCGGCCTCTCGGCTGATGATGTTGAGCGTCAAATCAAGTCGGCTGTTGCGGTACATAAGTCGCTTGATGAGTCAGACTCACAGGTAGAGAACATAGGGCATGTCGTCGGCAGTGCTTCCAAAAAGAAAGACTCATTAAATAGCGGGTGTTTTGGCGGCCTCTCGGGTGACGATTGTGAGCGTCAAATCGAATCCGCGGTCCCCGTCCTCAAAACTATCGAGGAATTAGACTCCCATGTAAATAACATAGGGCGTATCGTTGACAATGTTGCCAGACGGGCAAGCGATTTTTTAACATGCGCCGCCATGAACATAGAGGACTCTTTCAACACTATTGGCAAGTACATATCGGTAGAACATATGCCGCCCTCGCCGTGCTGCGTCATGGGCAGGGCGCTGTATTACTTGCTGCAGGACCACCTTGATGGAAGCTCCAACCATCCATCATCATGTTCGTATCATACGTAAATATCTGTTTGCCTCACAACGGTGTCTGACAGAGATTATGTCAAGTGCTGCATTACGGTCATTAATATATTATTCTGTAATCACCAACCCTCAGCCGCCAAAGGACTATGACAACCGCCGTTGTGTGACCATTGTCATCAGCCATGTACCGTATACCCTTATCGGTTTTCAGCTGCCTTTTTCATAGTAAATCTGCTCTTAATTTCATCAAACAGATCATATGCGGCTGGAATAACAAGGAGCGTCAGAAAAAGGGATGTTATAAGCCCTCCTATTGTCGCTATGGCCATGGGGGCGCGCGTCTCAGAACCCTCGCCAAGGCCAAGCGCTATAGGCATCATTCCAAATACCATGGCAACCGTGGTCATCAGAATTGGTCTGAGCCTCACAGGGCCGGCCGTTAAGATGGCCTCTCTTTTGTCCATTCCACCTTCTCTTAGTGTGATTATATAGCTGACCAGGAGTATGGCGTTTTTCTTTACCAGCCCCATCAGAAGCACCAAGCCTATGAAACTAAATATGTTAAGCGTATTGTGTGTGATTAAAAGCGCCCCAAATGCACCAATAAATGAAAGGGGCATAGACAGCAGTACCGTTATAGGATGTATAAAGCTCTCAAACTGCGAGGCCAGTATCATATAGGCCAACACCACGCCAAGCACCAAGGCAATTATTAAATAGTAAAACGTCTCACCCATGGACTCTGCCATGCCCTTAAAGACACCGGTAAAGCCGGGCGGCAGTATTTCCTTCGACATCTCCTCAAGCTCTTCTTTTGCCTGCCCAAGCGGTTTATCCTCCAGATTTGCAAATAAAAACACGGCGCGCTGCCTGTCGATTCTGTTGATTAATGTAGGGGCGCCGGACTCTCTAATCTGTATCAGGTTTGCAAGTTCTATGAGCTTGCCATCTTTGTTTCTGACGTAGATTCTTTCTATATCTGATGGTGACGCCCTGTCTTGTGGATTGAGACGGACTCGCACATCGTAGCGGCGTCCCTTTGCCTCGTCCTTGAATTTAGTAACGTCCATTTCCCCGCCAATCAGGATATTTATCGCCTCTGCTATAGTTGTAATATCCACGCCCATGTCAGCGGCCTTTGTCCTGTCGATATACACCGCAACCTCCGGTTTGCCGGATTCGTATGACGTATCGACATCTACTATGCCGGGGAGTTTGGAGTACTTATTCGCTATTATATCCGTATAATTGAGCAGTTCATCGAGGTTATTTCCCCTGATGGCGTATTGAACCGGCACATTTCTTATCGCGCTGGCAAACATAGAGACATCCTCAACCGAGGACTTCAGCCCCGGAATCTCTGTGGAGAGACGCTTTCTCACAACTATCTTAATATCCCCCTGTGACTTGTTTCTCTCACCCTTTGGCTTTAGCTCGACAAACAACGAGCCTTTGTTTATCGCCCCCGACACGCCATATCCCTGGGCGTAAAAAATACTCTTTGCCTCAGGGGTCTCAGCAACAATGTCCGCGGCATGTTTGAACATTGAGTCAACCGCGTCGACTGAGTAGTCAACCGGGGCCTGAAGCCTGACCACAAAGCGCCCCTGGTCCTCCGGCGGCACCATCTCCTTGCCAATGAACTTCGTGATATACAGGCTGAAGGCAAATACCGCCGCAGCAATGACCAATACCTTAATCCTGTGGTCTATTGTGTAACCAAGCAGTACCTTGTAGTAGCCCTCGGTGCGCTTATACAAACGTTCAAATGCCTCAAGTGGCTTTCTAAATATGGGACTGCCGCCGCCCTTTGATACAGAGAGAAACCTCGATGCAAGCATTGGCGTCAGCGTCAGTGACACGAACATGGACATCATCACGGCAAAGACAACCGTCAGGGCAAACTGCAGAAAGAACCGCCCCACTATCCCCTTCATAAAGGCAACGGGCAGGAATATGGCCACAATGGCAAGCGTAGTAGCGATGACCGACACCCCTATCTCCTCGGTTGCAAATGAGGCCGCCTCCTTAGGCTTCATCCCCAGTTGCACATGCCTGTAAATGTTTTCGATTACAATAATAGCGTCATCAACCAGAATCCCAATAGACAGCGATAGCGCCAGCATCGTCATATTGTTAAAGGTAAAGTCAAAGGCGTGCATAATGACGAATGTTGACACTACAGAAGTTGGAATCGCAAGGGCGCTTATCAGCGTTATTCTAAGGCTGTGCAGGAAGATAAACACTGCGATGCAGGCAAATATCCCGCCGTAGACCAGATGGTGCTGCACCTCTGTAATTGATTTCTTTATAAAGTCAGACTGGTCAAAGCTCGTCTGCAGGGTTATCCCCGGCGGAAGCGTCTTTTTAATCTCTGTGAGGGCATTTTTCACGTTGTCGACGACTTCTACCGTATTTGCACCGGTTTGTTTTTGGATACCGAGGCCTACTGAGGTCTTGCCGTTGAAACGGGAGATAGAGCGTTTGTCTTCCATGTCGTCCTCAGCCTTTCCCACATCGCGCAGCCTTACTGGGGCGCCGCTGCTGTAACTTATGACAAGGTCGTTAAACTCTTCGGGGGTTCTGAATTGGCCCTTTATTTTTACACTATACTCTTTAGTGCCGCTTTCGACTCTGCCTCCGGGCAGCTCAACATTACCGCGCTTTAAGGCTTGTACGACATCTGATGCTGAAATCTGGTACGCAAGCAGTTTATCTCTATCGAGCCATATCCGAATCTGCCTTAGTCTCATTCCAGCAAGACTGATTGCCCCCACACCGTTTATCCTTTGCAGTTGTTCTTTTACCACCTCATCAGCATAGGTCGAAATATCCCGGACAGGTCTGTCTCCAGTCAGGGACAGCCACAGAATGGGCATACTGTCGGTTGCCACCTTTTCAATGACAGGTTCCTCTACATCTACGGGGAGTTTTGAGCGGATGAGAGAAATCTTCTCGCGAATGTCAGCAACGCCAATATCGATATTCTTCTCAAGGACAAACTCGACTATTACAGAGGATACGCCCTCCATGCTGGTTGAGGCAATGTACTTAACGCCGTTAATAGTGTTGAGCGACTCTTCGATTTTATCAGTAACATCGACATCTATTACTTCGGGGCTTGCCCCGCGAAGCGTGGTAGTGACGCTTACAATGGGAAAGTCAACCTTAGGAAACAGCTCAACGCCAATGCTTGGGTAGCTGACTATGCCAAGCACCACCAGGGCCATGACTGCCATCGTGGCAAACACCGGACGCCTTATCGCTGTATCGGCAATCCACATAGCTTATTTCACTTCCGGCAGCGCTGCGGCCTTTATCTTTGCCCCATCGAGCAGTCCCTGCTGCCCTACTGTGACAACTTCCTGCCCCTCAGAAAGCCCCGAGACGGCCTCAACCATGTCCCTGTTGCCAGCGCTGAAGCTCTGTCCAGTCTCTATATATTTTTCCTTTGCTGTCTCCCCCTCCCTGATGAAGACCTTGACCGCTCCGGCCTCATAGACAATGCTGGTTGAGGGAATTGCCGTGACTGTTTTACCTTGCCCTGTGTAGAGCCTGAGTTTTGCGTAAAAGCCGGGTTTTAAAACCGCGTCAGCGTTATCGACAATAGCCTCAACGGCAAGTGAGCGGGTCTTTTCGTCAAGATTGGGATAGATAGTGCACAGACGCCCCTTGAATTGCCTGCCGGGGAAGCCAGAAACGGTAAATGTGACATCGAGTCCTGACTTGAGCTTAGCGACCTCTCTTTCAGAGACCGTAAAGCGGAGTTTAAGGGGGTTTGTCTGGATGATAATAAACATGGGGCTGCCAACTCTGACAAAATCACCGGAGGAGACCTTCTTTGCCTCAACCGCCCCCGTAAGAGGGCTTAATATGGTGGTCTTAGACAGGCGCTGTCTCATGATACTAAGGGCAGCCTTTGAGCTTTCAAAATCGGCCTTAGCAGCAAGAACCGTAGTGGATATGTCGTCGAATTGCTGTTTGGTAACAAGCTGTTCTTTATAGAGGGATTCCTTCCGCACGAATTCGGCCTCGGCATTTTTACGTGTAGCCAGTGCCTTTTCAAGTGCGAGCTGCGACCTGTTTAATTCGAGGGCATAGTCTGCGTCGTCGATTTTGGCAAGCAGGGCGCCTTTTGAGACAAGCGCGCCTTCGTCAACCGGAGTCTTCGATAGTATGCCGTCAAGTTCGCTGCTTACGGTAACGCGCTCAAAGGGGGCAAGTGTGCCGGTTGCCTCTACATATGGCTTTAAGAATATATTTACGGCCTTCTCAACTTGAACATTGAGTATGTGCTCCTGCGATTTAGTTTCCTCGGTTTTGTTGCAGCCGCAGAGGATTAGAAACAATAGGGTTAAGAGCATGGAACATAATGTAAATATCAATTTTATCATAAATAGGCTGACTCCTTCATGTAAAGATGTTTATTTTGTTGTGGGTGAAGACTTTTTTCCTTTAGATATTTTTGACTTTTGTTTATCCCCTGAATGCTTGCCTTTCAGAAAATTTGCAACCAGGCCAAGAACTGTTGTGCTACCTAATGCAATAGCTACTGCAGTGGCTTGTTGGTATATTGCAAAGCCGTACACAAGAAGGAGGCTTTATCAATAGGTGTGTAAAAATATTTCATCAGGCGGCCTCCTCAGT
>JADFXZ010000184.1 GCA_015233265.1 Nitrospirota bacterium | reverse complement strand
ACACGGAGGAGCAATGGCAAATATAATCATAGTAGGCACGCAGTGGGGAGATGAGGGCAAGGGCAAGATTGTGGACTGCCTTACGGAAAAGTCAAACGTGGTGGCGCGCTACCAGGGAGGACACAACGCCGGGCACACAGTGGTCATCGGAGGCGATAAGTTTATCCTTCACCTGATACCCTCTGGCATCCTGCACAAAGACAAGCAGTGTATAATCGGCAACGGCGTAGTGGTAGACCCGCTGGCCCTGATTACGGAGATAGAGCAGCTTAAGGCCAGAGGCGTCCCGGTAACAAGAGACAATCTCAGGGTGAGTAAAAACGCCCATCTGATAATGCCCTATCACGTAATCTTAGACGGCTGGAAAGAAAAAGTAAAGGGGAACAAAAAAATAGGCACCACAGGCCGCGGCATTGGCCCGTGCTATACTGACAAGGCATCGCGTGCTGGCATCAGGATGCTCGATTTGTCCTGGCCAATTCAATTCAAAGAAAAACTCAGGGCAAACATCGACGACATAAACTGTATGTTAGAGCAGATTCCAAACGTCGACAAACTAGACACCGACAAAATCTACGATACATATATCTCATATGGCGAAAAACTCGCCCCATACGTTGATGACACGGATATAACGATAAACGAGGCGATAAAACAGGGCAAGACCATACTGTTTGAAGGCGCCCAGGGTACACTGCTTGACGTAGACCACGGCACGTACCCATATGTCACATCTTCAAGCGCCACGGCGGGCGGGGCCATGACCGGTCTTGGCGTAGGCCCGAAGTGTGTGGACGAGGTGTATGGCGTTGCAAAGGCATATACGACACGCGTTGGTGAGGGACCGTTCCCATCGGAACTCTTAGACAACACAGGCGAATCCCTCAGAGAAAAGGGCGCTGAATACGGGGCAACCACAGGGCGGGCACGCCGGTGCGGCTGGCTCGATTTTGTTGTCCTCAGACACGCCGTCAGAGTCAACGGCCTCACGGGGCTTGTCATCACAAAGCTCGACATTCTCGACGATATGGAAAAGATAAAGGTATGCGTAGGCTATAAGTATACAGATAAAAACGGGGAAAGGCAGTTAAAGGATTTCCCTAAGGAGCTGCCGGTGTTAGAGGGCTGTTCCCCTGTCTACGAAGAGCATGACGGCTGGAAGGGGGAGGCGAGCGCCGGTGTTCGCTCATATGACAAATTGCCTAAAAAGGCAAAGGCCTATATTGAGCTGATTGAAAAGACACTAGGCATTCCCGTTGTAATCGTCTCAACGGGACAGGACAGGGACGATATAATTTACAGATAAAACACATGTTGACTCAGCTATCGTTTGGGCGGATTGCAGAGGGGGTACTTGGCATATTTTTCCCGTCAGTGTGCCCCGTATGTGCCAAACCCTCCGATCAACCGGCAACCTCACCAATTTGCGGGGTATGCTGGGAGAACATGACCCGTCTGCCCGCCAATAAGTGCAGCGTATGCGCTAAACCCCTTGAGGTTGAGGGAATTTCTAAGTGTGGGGCCAAATGTGGTGACTGTTACGCAGAGAAACCTCTCTATTCGACCGTCCTGGCGTATGCGCGGTATTGCGATGTGATGAAAGAGGCGATTCATCTGTTTAAGTTTTCGGGAGTAAGACGCCTTGCCAGCCCGATTGCCGAGCTGTTTAAATCAATAGACATACCTGAGGCCGATTTAATCATGCCAGTTCCTCTTACAAAAAAGAGACTTACCCAGAGGGGCTATAACCAGAGCCTGCTCCTTGCAAAGGCCATCTCTGACTTCACAAACATTCCCCTTTCATATGATATTCTCCTTAAAGTAAAGGAAACGCCCCATCAAAGCAACCTAAGAGGGACGCAGAGGATTCAATCCCTGAAAAATGCCTTTCAAGCAGCCACAAGCGTAAAAGGCAAAACCATAGCCGTAGTGGATGACGTAATGACCACTGGGGCAACGCTTAACGAATGCGCAAGGGCGCTGATAAAGGCGGATGCCGAAAGTGTCATAGGAATTGTGGCTGCGCGCACCGTGATGGACTAAACGTACCGGAGCAAGCGGCATCGCCGTTGGGATTCCTCAGGGCAAACGCATTTGAAAAATAAGGAAGAAAATACCTCAATCCGGCTTGTCCGGAATGACGGACAGGAGGGCGGCTGTGACTATTTGGATGCTCACTTTCAAATTCGATTGCCCTGCGCTTTAGCTGTCCCACATGGATTTACGTATCTAACTCCTGATATAATAAATGAAGCCAAAAAATGGAGAATGAAAATGAGAATGAGAATCCTTAGTGAGCAGTTCATTACAGACGATAAAGGAAACCGCTCTGGTGTTGTTTTTTCAATCGAAGACTATGAGAAGATACGACAAGAGTTAGAAGAGCTTGAATGTATCAGAGCCTATGACGCTGCAAAAGCGTCTGGGGACGAGATAATACCATTAGACCAGGCTATCAGGGAAATTGAAGAAGCGCGAAAGTGAGTTATAATTTTTTTATTTTAAGGAGAGCACAGAAAGAGCTATCAGGGTGAGAGTGTACACTAAAGTGTGTAAACCTCCAAATGGTACAACAGGGTGGCCTTCCATAATGACGACGTTGCAGTGAAGCTCTTTTACCTTGCCATAATGGATATGGACTCAGCCCCTAAGAAACTGTGGTCAGACAATTTCTCAGCTTGCCATTTTCTTAGCAATTGCGTTAATTATAAATATGTGCTATAGTTATGCAATGAAGGGAGTATCACCTTAGAGATGGAAAGATATATCTGTATACACGGGCATTTTTACCAGCCGCCACGGGAAAACCCATGGCTTGAAGAGGTTGAGTATCAAGGCTCAGCTGCGCCCTATCATGACTGGAACGAGAGAATCACTGCCGAGTGCTATGCCACCAATGCCGCCGCAAAGATTCTTGACCATGATGGAAAGATAACAGATATTGTCAATAATTACTCAAAGATAAGTTTTAACTTCGGCCCGACCCTCTTGTCGTGGCTGCATAGACATAACCCTGACGTATATCGCGCCATCCAGGAGGCCGACAGGCTCAGTATCGAGAGGTTTTCCGGACATGGTTCGGCACTCGCCCAAGTATATAACCATATGATTATGCCGCTTGCCAATGGCAATGATAAGGTGACGCAGGTAATATGGGGCATTAGGGATTTTGAGGCGCGTTTTGGAAGGAAGCCGGAGGGAATATGGCTTGCCGAGACTGCAGTTGACCTGGAAACCCTCGATGTGCTGGCAGACTACGGGATATTGTTTACAATTCTCGCCCCGCGTCAGGCTTACCGAGTTAAAAGGCCGGCTGACAATACGCCTTCCCATGAAATTATGGATAACGAATCAGAGCAAGTGACAGATGAAATGCCGCAAGGGGAGGAAACACCTGAGAATGACCTCTGGAGCGACGTAAGCGATGGTCGAATTGACCCGGCTATGCCCTACTTGTGCAGACTCCCTTCGGGCAGGACTATTACCCTGTTTTTCTATGACGGGCCAATATCGGGCGACATTGCCTTCAGCGGTGTTTTACAGGATGCCACGCATTTCGTAAACAGGTTGTCCTCTGCCTTTACGGACACCAGAGATTTTCCCCAGCTTGTCCACATAGCCACTGACGGCGAGACTTACGGCCATCACCATAAAAATGGCGAAATGGCCCTGGCATATTGCCTGCATCTGATAGAATCCGGCAATTATCAGTCTGAGGAAGAGATTAAACTGACCAATTATGGACAATATCTTGAGAAACACCCGCCGGTTTATGAAGTGGAAATCTACGACGGTTCGTCATGGAGCTGTGTACACGGCATTGGAAGATGGATGCATGACTGCGGCTGTTGCAGCGGTATGCACCAGGGATGGTCTCAACGGTGGCGCGCCCCCCTGCGACAGACGATGGATTGGCTGCGGGACAGGCTTGCCGCCATATTTGAAACCGAAGCGGGAAAATACCTGAGTTCCCCATGGGATGCCCGCAACGATTACATAGATGTGATTCTTGACAGAAACAAGGCGGGTGTCCATTCCTTTATTGACAAACATGCCGCCCCCACCAAGACAAAACTCTCAATGCTAGACAGGACAAGGGTGCTTAAACTGCTTGAGATGCAGCGCAATGCCATGCTCATGTACACGAGCTGCGGGTGGTTTTTTGATGAGATCTCCGGTATCGAGACCGTACAAATCATGGAATACGCGGCACGGGCGATGCAGTACGCACAAGAGCTGACCGGCATTTCATTTGAGGATGAATATATAGAGAGACTCAGCCACGCTCACAGCAATATTTTCAGATCCGGCAGCTATCCCTATGAGGAGTTCGTAAAGCCCTCAAAGGTGGACATTATGCGAGCCGCCGCACACTATGCCATATCGTCACTTTTCACACCTTACCCAAAACAGCTGACCATGTTTTGTTACGCAGTGCAGCGCTTGGCGTTTGATGAGGTCAACACGTGCAGCATGAGGCTT
>JADFXZ010000068.1:3233-11209 GCA_015233265.1 Nitrospirota bacterium | reverse complement strand
TGATAAAGATATTCCATCTGTAATTTTGGGGCACGAAAAAGAAACCTTTCTGCATAAATTCTTTCAGCAGGAGATACCCACGTTTAAAGACCCCGTCCGCAAGGGCAAGAGTAAGGGTGAGTCAATTGGGCGGGCGCGTAGCTGGCATCTGGCTGCGCTCATCATCGGCACGACCAATCTACCCATTGTCAAAATAGCTAAGTTGACAGGCATACCATATCGGTCTCTTCGTGCATGGAATAGCCAAACTGGCTTTAAATCGGCCAAACAAGAAAACGCCAAGAAATTTGCGGAGTTTCTCAAAGACGAACTGGCGAAAAAGAGGCTGTCCGTTGACGATGTTCATCCTGATTTTCATTTGTATTCGGGCGATGTCCGTGCAGTCATGCCGCAGATTAGCTACGGGGTATTAATTATGCCCAAAATTGTGGCAAGTGGCACATTACTGAACTACGATGGGTTTATCAATGAGGAAACTCCAAAATGCTTAAAGTTACTTGAAAAGCCCATTCTGCGCGGAGAAGAGAAAAAGCGCATCGCGGAGTTATTACGGGCAGTTATGATAGTCAGGAAATTAAAAAATGTTTAATAAAAGCCGCACTTTACGGCTTAGACGCTTGAAATAAACTAGGCTGAGAGCTCGAACTCCCAGCCGTGTGGTGATTGTTGTAGATTGTATGGCCTACACCTACATTCTACCGCCGTTACCCCGTTAAAGTCAAGCACAATATAATGGGAGTAACAATAAAATGGATAAAATTAACAATGGTGCTGAGCCAGACAGTATTACCGAACACACCGAGCCTCCTATGGGTACATTGCACGAAACACTGAGCGGCGTGCCCCAGAACATCGAGACGCCTTCCGGTAGCAATGCGTACATAAACATTGATGCCGAATTTAAAAAGCTAATTCCACCATTGGCCGAAGGGGAATACCGTGAGTTAGAGAAAAACCTAATCCAAGATGGACGCTGCCGCGATAGCCTCGTAGTTTGGGAATCTCCTTATGGCAACATCCTACTTGACGGCCATAACCGCCGCGACCTCGACGAGTATCTTTCAAAGAGCATTGTAACGACACGGGAGTTTTGAGTATGGAAGAGACTGAGGGTAGAACAGAAAAAAAGAAAAAGGATAAAGCGCCACTAGCAAGTATCAAAGTCATCTCGCTTGCCAAGAAATATCTCATGTACAAAGACCGGAGCGGCACGATTTATGCCTTCGTTAATAGTCGTTCGATACCCATAGAGGGCAAACAGTTCAAGAACACTCTGATAAATGACTTCTACAAATCCGAAAAATATCCGGCAGGAAAAGAGGCCATAAATGCGGCAATTTCTGTTTTGTCTGCACAAACGGCTGAAAGCGGCATAGAGAGACGGCTGGAGCTTCGAGTGTATAGGGAAAATGATAATATCTATTATGACCTGTGCAATGGTCGGGTAGTTAGAATTTCTGGCGAAGGATGGAGTATTGAGGCGGCGAGACCTATGTTTCGGAGTTTGCCACACCAAAAAGAGCAGGTTGAACCAGCACATGGCGGAGATGTTCACAAAATTTTCAATTATCTTAATATATCTGAAAATGCAAAGCTCCTTATGCTTTGTTACCTTATAGCGTGCTTCATTCCCGATATTGCAAGGCCAATTTTACATCCCATAGGCTCACAGGGCATGGGGAAAACCACAATGGGGAAAGTCATTCGGGCATTAATTGACCCGTCCAATGCCGATGCACTGATAACGCCAAAAGACGAAGAGGACGTCAAGCTGAACCTGTATAACAATTATTATCCAGTTTTCGATAATTTGTCTGGAGTTGATAGCCGATTATCGGATATTCTGTCTCAAGTAGTAACAGGCTGCGGCTTCGAGAGACGGGAACTTTATACCGACAACGATGTAAGGACATATCGCCTTCAGCGGACAATGTGCCTTACTGGTATAAATTGTGTAACGAAAAAGCCAGACCTTATGGAAAGGGTGTTACTTATGCCTCTGGAGCGCATAGACGAAAGAGACCGTAAAGAGGAGCGCTTGTTTTGGAACAATTTCAATGCTGACAAGCCATTCATTTTAGGTGGAATCTTTGATACTCTCTCAAGGGCAATATCGATTTATCCCACGTTACGGCTCGACCGCAAACCACGTTTGGCCGATTTTGCAACATGGGGCTATGCGATAGCCGAAGCTCTGGGATATTCCGGCGATGACTTCCTAAAAGCCTATATCCTGAATAAAGAAACGAGAGAAGAGGAACTTATTCATGGGGACACGTTGTTACAGACGATAATCATGTTTATGGCAGACAGGGATACTTACACAGGCTATATGAAGGATTATTACAAAGGACTAAAGGACGATGCAAAACCTGAATCCGACGATAAGAGTTTTCCCAAAAGTGAAAATAAGTTAAGGGCAGCACTCGAACGTATCCGTGAGACTTTGAACGGTAGGGGTATCCTTTTTGTAATACACAATCGGGACGCTATTGGTTATAAAATTTCATTGTGGAAAAAAAATAATGTAGATGATGTACATCCTGAAAATGTATCTACACGCCGTAAAGCCAATAAAGACGCCAAGAATGTAGGTAGTGTACTTAGTGTAGATAATATTACTAAAACTTCTGGCGAAGAAGAAAGAGGGGGGTTATCAGAGTCCATGCGTGATGCAGAGGTTGAAGGTTTTGCAAAAGAACGTACACTATCTACATTACGTACATTTTCAAGCACTGAAGCCAGTTTACACGATGTAGATAACAGTGTAGATACTATGGGGCTATCTACACTACATGCACAGGCATCAACACTTATCATTGACATTGACAATGACAATCCCGACGATGAGCCACTTGTTGAGATTTCGTCAGATATTATGAGGGTTAATCAGGTATGACGTATATTGCAAATCGTAAATTTAAACTCAAGACACCGTCGGGGATAGAGAACCTATGCGCTGGTGATATGTTCTTACTAACAAACGAAACGGCAATCCAGCCCTTGATAGCAGGTGGATACGTTTCTATCATTAAACAAAGCAATGTCGAGCCGGTTCAGCGGATAACGACCACAGAGGCCGTCGAGATATGTCAACGAACTTCAACAGCGTCCACATGTACGGAACGGCAAGAACGCTATTATCCTGGGCTTGACCACATGGATTATATTTGTAATAAGACTGGCCGGTTATGCCAGTACGGAAGCGGGGACTTTTTTGACGATTATATGGAGAGGGCGGCCATCATGGAGTTTGACGGCGGCCTTGACAGGGCGGATGCGGAGCGTGAAGCATACGAATTCATTAAGACCAAATACGGCTATGAGACACGAAAAAACTAAGACCATGAGGATAAAACTTGAAAACCAGTCTTGAGCCATCAGATATAAATGCGATAGCAGAGGCCGTCATGGAACGTCTGAAGCCCTCTATTGCCAGTAATGGCAAGCGTGAGCATGAAGATATTATCTTTGACAAGAAATCCCTTGCCTCATATCTCAAAGTATCTGAAAGCACGATTAATAAAATGGTGAGCAACAAGCAACTGCCACATTTCAAGATACAAGTCGGGCAATCAGGGGGTGTGCGGTTCAGACAGCGGGAAATAGAGAAGTGGATTCAGCGGCAGACAATACCGGAATCTAACCCTTTTACCGGCAAATTCAGATAAGGCGGTAACATGATTGTGTATCAAACACGCTTAGTAAATTATCACGTAATATCGGCATGTTATAAACCACTATGCACTAAACTATGCAGTACAAAAATAACCCTTGACATAAACATAGTTTAAGTGTATCATATCTATATGAAAGAGTGGACACCGACAGAAATTAAGGCATTTAGGCAGCGGCTCAACCTTTACCAGAAGGATTTTGCCGCAATATTACGTGTAACTGAACAGTATGTCTGTTATCTTGAAAAGGGGGTGAAATCAGCAGGTGGTAGTTTAAAGGCATTACTCGATTGTCTTGAGCAGAAGGAATATGAAAAAGAGGAGGTCAAAAAGAGACATGGCAAAACACAAAGGAATTTATAAGCAAAAAGGTTCAGATTTTTACTGGTTACGATATGTCGGCCACGATGGTAAGGTTATCCGTGAATCTGCAAAGACCACGAACTTTAAAGAGGCACAGGCAAAACTCGAAAACCAGAGGCGGGCTATCCGTGATGGCAAAGAGCCTGAGCCTATCAAGAGAATCTCAAATTACACATTCAGGCAACTTTCGGAGCAGTATTTAATCTGGGCTGAAAGGCAACGCTCTTTTCGTAGTAAGAGAGGTTTTATCTTACAGTTGGTAGATGTTTTTGGAAATCTACCCTTGAGGAGCTTTAATACTATGCAAATCGAGCAATTCCAAACACGCAGGATAGAGAAGGGCAATAAACCTGCAACGGTCAACCGTCTGCTGGCAACTATGAAGCACATGTTTACAAAGGCTGTTCAATGGGAAATGGCAGATGACAGCACATTTAAAAAGGTAAGACAGGTGCGGTTACTTGAGGAAAATAACAGGCGTTTGCGGTATCTTTCAAAAGAGGAGTGTAAAGAGCTTCTTAGAAATTGTAATGGATACCTGAAAGAAATCGTTACCTTCGCACTCAATACCGGTTGTCGTAGGGGTGAAATATTGTCGGTATAGTGGGATAATATAGACCTGACACATGGTTTTATCAGGCTTGACCGCACAAAGAACGGGGAGCATCGGGACATACCTATCAATGACGACTTGAAGGCCGTACTGCAAAGTATCTCAAGGCGGCTTGATGTTCCCTATGTATTCTTTGACGATACCACAGGCAAGCCTTTCAATGATGTTAAGAGGAGCTTTCAAACAGCGTGCAGACGGGCAGGAATATCAGACTTCCACTTTCACGACCTACGTCATACCTTCGCCAGTCATCTTGTTATGGCCGGAGTGGATATTACCACAGTATCAAAACTTTTGGGGCATAAGAGTTTGACCATGACATTGAGGTACAGCCATTTATCACCGAACCACTTACAGAATGCCGTAAACGTGCTGGACATAACAGGAAACGCTGACGAAAAACGAACTGCATATTTACTGCATAGTTAGGCAGTGAACTGAGATTGATAATGAAAGGTAACCCCTTGAAAATAAAGGAAGCCACCGAGAGGATTCGAACCCCCGACCGGCTGATTACAAATCAGCTGCTCTACCGACTGAGCTACGGTGGCACCAGCTTCCTTGCAAAAATAACATTTCCTAAAAACTTCTGTCAACTGCCTCTGAACTCCATGCACGATAAATTTATTCTCCATCAAGCACATACCGTAGAAGCTGAGTTTTTTGACATACGCAAGTAGTCGAAGACCAAGCGGATATTGAGCATATTAATCAGTGCATATGTAAACGGACATATTTATAAGGCATATTGCAACTTTTTATGCATAAAAAAGCTATGGATGATTTCCAGCAATTTCTGCAAAGAACGCAAGAAATACGCGACTTTTTCTTGAAGTTGTCTGCATTCGTTATGATTTGTTTGCCTATGCCATGATGTTTTATATCATTGTCAGACCAACTCGTCTGGATTAAGGTCTGGTGAATACGGTGGTAGAACAAACAACTGAAGCCTTCCTGATGTTGACCTTGTCTTTCGTTACCATGAAACGCATACTGCCCCCTGGCACTTAAACAAAGCAGAACATATTGATTACAAAATCAACAATAAAATTAGCCTAAAGAATATTATTTCGCATTGAACCGCCCCATATCTTAGGATTGCAGTAGTGGAAGTTTAAATATTATTCAAAAACAATATCTTACGCGGAGATACTAAGGCGGGTATCGTTGAGGCCAGATTTTATTGCGATGTCTCTACTGTCATTTCCTTATAAGTTTGCTTAATTGGCAGTCTCAAAACATTTATGGCAGCTTAAATCGATACGCCCGTTTTCAGGACTTCGTCAACATCGCCCCTGCAATAGGGTCGATAGTTATCTTGAAGGCCTTTTTTCTGATGGACAGTTTAATCTCACCGCCGGTTGAGCCTCCTCCGGCATAGAACACTACGTGCCAGCTGCCATTTCGCAGCAGTCTATCTTCGGTGTCCTTGATTACAATTGCCGTGTTTTCCGGAAACTTCCTTGTCTTGCCATTAAGTGTATATGAAAGAGCCGAGATGTCAACTGTGAGTTTTATGTCTTTGCCCTTGGATGAGGCCAGCTGGGAGGCATATCTCATATCTGCAAGCAGCGTCCGCGTTGCCGCCTTTAACGCCGTCTCTGGCATTTTCGATGTCAGCTTTACGGCCACAACCGACAGTGCTATGGCAAGAATCATCATAGTCACCATCAGCTCTATCAGCGTAAAGCCACCGCTTTGGCGATTACATTGGAATGTCATTTAAACTGAATATAGCCATAAGCATCGAGATTACAATAAAGGCCACTACGACGGCCATGACCAGTATCATAGCCGGCTCAAGTATGCTTATCAGCCTTCGAACCATTGTCCTGAGGGTCTTTTCATATGTGTTTGCCGCCTTTAGGAGCATCTCATCGAGCGCACCTGTCTCCTCGCCTACTTTCATCATGGAAATGGCAAGCGGGGGAAATATATTCGCCGCCGCAAGCGGTGCGGCAAGCCCCTTCCCCTCCTTCGCCCCCGTGATGATCTCCTCAACGGCTCGTCTTATTATCAAGTTATTTATGACATCTTTTACGTTTCTGAGGGCCTCAAGAAGCGGCACGCCACTTTTGAGCAGTGTCCCCAGAGTCCTTGAAAACCTTGCCGTCTCTACTGTGACGACAACGCCCCTGAATACCTTGAGTTTAAAGGCATCTATATTATAGCGCCCTTCCTCTGTCAGGGCATATCTCTTATAGACAAATACTGACAGAACAACTATACCCACTACCGCCCACCAGTAGTCACTGAAAAATGCGCTTATCATCATCAATATCTGTGTGGGCAGTGGCAGTGTCTCACCCATCTCCTCAAATATTTTGGCAAATTGAGGAATCACATAGGTCAGTAATATGATTATTGAGCCAATACCAGTTACGCCAAGCAGCACTGGATATATCATCGCCGAATATACATGCTCTTTCAGCTCGCCCGAGGTCTCCAGATAATCTGCAAGTTTATCCATAACGGCCTCGATAACCCCGCCGGCCTCAGCCGCCTTTACCATGTTGATATAGAGGCGCGTGAATACCTTGGGGTGTTTCGAGAGGGATTCTGAAAACGAGTTGCCCTCGCGTATGGTCTTTAAGAGCGACTGGATTATTGAACGCATTGAGCCGTGGTCAGAGACCTCGGCTAAGATGCTGAGGCTTCTGTCAAGGGGCAGCCCGGCACCCAGTAGTGACGCAAGCTCGGTCGTAAAGGTGAGAACTTCCTTCGAACCAGACTTATTGAATATCTCAATCCTGCCCTTTGGCTCTGAGCGCGTTATGTATAACGGGATAAGGCGTGAGTCCTTCAGTGTGCAGATGACGGTTTCCTCGTCGGGGGCGTTAATGACGCCGTTACGATGGTCTCCTTCCCATGAGGCCGCCTTGTAGTAAAATAGGGGGATGCCTATACCTCCTGCGTAACCCTCAGTACCTCGGCAATGGTGGTCAGCCCTGCCCTGACCTTCTGCGCCCCGCTTTCAATCAGGGTCTTCATTCCATGCCTCTTTGCAATATGTCTAAGCTCAGTCGAATCCGAACTTTTAAGGACGGCCTTTTTCAACTCATCATCAATCACCAGCAGCTCATATATGCCTTTTCTGCTAAAAAACCCCATCCCTGCACACTGCTCACATCCCGTACCCTTGTATAAGACGACATCAGGGCTGAGGCCAATAAGGGCAAGCTCATCGGGGGAGGCCGCCTCCTCGTCTATAGTCTTGCAGTTTTCGCACACTATGCGAACAAGCCGCTGCGCCAGCACACCGCGAAGCGTTGAGGTAAGCAGAAACGCCTCCACCCCCATGTCGATAAGGCGCGTTATGGCCG
>JADFXZ010000068.1:1239-3209 GCA_015233265.1 Nitrospirota bacterium | reverse complement strand
GTTTGTATGCAGAGTCGAAAACACAAGATGCCCCGTAAGGGCTGATTGAATGGCTATCTCTGCCGTCTCAACATCTCTTATCTCTCCTATCATTATTATGTCGGGGTCCTGCCTGACGATATGGCGCAGGGTGTTGGCAAAATTAAGGCCTATTTGCTGCTTGACCTGTATCTGATTTACGCCGTTGAGGTGGTATTCTATCGGGTCTTCAACTGTGATTATCTTCTTTTCCGGGGAATTTATCTTGTCAAGCGCGCCGTAGAGCGTGGTGGTCTTGCCGCTTCCGGTGGGTCCGGTTACAAGAATGATGCCGTGGGGCTTGGTTATCAGGTTATTAAAGCCGTTTAATACGTCATCGGGGAAGCCAAGCTGCGTGAGATTTATAACTATGGATTCCTTGTCGAGAATTCTCATAACGATGCTCTCACCGTAGAGAGTCGGCACGGTAGAGACACGCATGTCGATTTCCTTTAAGGCAATCTTTAATTTAATCCTGCCGTCTTGGGGTAGGCGCCGCTCTGCGATGTTTAGTTTGGCCATTATCTTAACTCTCGATATGATGGCTGGCTGGAGTTTTTTAGGAGTAGATTCGACCTCTTTGAGCACACCATCGATGCGGTATCTGACCTTGAGTTCATTCTCGAAGGGTTCAATGTGAATGTCACTTGCCCTGGCCTGAACTGCCCTCGATATAAGGAGATTGACAAGCTTGATAATTGGTGCCTCAGAGGCAAGCCCCTTGAGATGGTCTACGTCTTCATCATAGTCAGCAATAGCATCGAAACTTACGTCGCCAATGTCCTCGATTATCTTGTTAATGTTGGATTCTCTGCTGTAGAACTTATCTATGTACTCGCGGACTTCGGCCTCGTCAGCACCAATGGCCTCTATCTCAAAGCCGGTTGCAACGGCTAGGGCATCGATTGTGCCGGTGTCCCAGGGTCTGGCCATGATGACCTTCATTCGATTGTCTTCGATATAGCTTGGAATAATCAGATTATTGCCGATGAAGCGCGAGGATATGCCTTCAAGCACGATGGGGACGCGGGGGAAGTCCTCGGGACTTGCCCTATCTATTTTTGTCAATTCTATCTCCCTATCCATGATAGGCCGCAGTACGTGGGCATATCCGGCTATCGGGCAAATTCAATGAGTTTCTCGGCAATTTGCACAGCGTTTAGGGCAGCGCCCTTTCTCAGATTATCAGATACTATCCACATGTTGAGGCCGCATGGTATAGACTCGTCCTCACGAATGCGCCCGACATAAACCGCGTCCTTACCGGCGCAGTCTATGGGCAGTGGATAGACCTTTTTGTCCGGGGCGTCAAATACAATGACACCGGGGGCTGAGGATAATATTGCTCGTGCCTCGTTAGGCGAAAGTTTCTTTTCTGTCTCGATGTTGACGCACTCGGAGTGCCCTCTGAATACGGGAACACGCACCGTTGTAGCCGTAACCTGTATCGAGTCGTCGCCCATTATCTTTCTGGTTTCATTGAGCATTTTCATCTCTTCTTTCGTATAACCATTTTCCATGAAGACATCTATCTGGGGCAGGCAGTTAAAGGCAATCTGATATGGATAGACGTTGCATTTAATCTCCTGAAAGTTCAACAGTGACTTGGTCTGCTCCAGAAGTTCGTCCATTGCCTTTGCGCCCGTTCCGGATACGGCCTGATATGTGGATACGACGATTCTCTTAATATTCGCCCTGTCGTGAAGCGGCTTTAAGGCAACGACCATCTGAATGGTCGAACAATTTGGATTGGCTATGATGCCTGTGTGCTGTTTAAGATCGAGCGGATTCACCTCTGGAACGACGAGCGGGACCGATGGGTCCATGCGCCACTGGCTTGAGTTGTCTATGACGATGCAGCCGTCAGTGACCGCAAAGGGGGCAAAGTCCTTACTGCGCTGCGCCCCGGCGGAAAACAGGGCGATGTCTATACCCTTAAACACGTCTTGTCG
>JADFXZ010000068.1:0-1210 GCA_015233265.1 Nitrospirota bacterium | reverse complement strand
GTCGTCTTTGTATGCAATCTTTTTACCTTCCGACCTTTCGGAGGCAAAGAGCCTGAGTTGATCAATTGGGAAATTGCGCTCCTGCAAGATTGAGATCATCTCGTTGCCAACAGCGCCGGTAGCCCCGACTACTGCTGTGACGTACTTGTTTTTTTTCTTTAACATTTCGTAACCACTCCTTCTGTGCGCATGGGATTTTACTGCGTAGAGGTATTATAACTTTATTATATGCGATAAGAAAAGCATCATGCCAGCGCTTGCTTGCCTTCGCTTTGTCAGAATTGACACAGTTTGTTGTACAGTCTCTTTCATGGCTTATAATAACACCGATGAGAAGCCTTACAAATAGACAAATAGTATTCCTTTGTCTATTGTTCAGAAAACAACGCTCTGTCAGCTTCTATTGTATTGTTTAATCGTTAACCCCGTAGGTTCTTACTGTATCGCGGCGTTAAGTACCCTGCGAAATATAGGGCAGCCGAACAGGGAGCACTCACACAGTATGCTGGTTTTTCGACTATATCGCCGTATGGGGCTGCCCGAAAGGGTATTATCAATGGTATTAGTCCGGCACCTTGCCCCCTGGCAATAATGTCCTCAATTGCCGCTATCGTATATTGCTCATGGCTGAGGTGACAGTATTTCATATCTCAAGCCCCGGTACCTCAGCAGGCGGCAGTGGATGCACCGAGTCTCAAACATGCCGTAACTGCTCAATCTCTACCTCTGCTATTTGTGCCGCCAACGTTGAGTCAGCTGTGGAATCAATACGGGCTGCTATTTTCTCCTGCGCTGAAACTTCATCTTCCTGCGCAGCTTCTTGTGCTTGTGCTTGGACATCTTCTTCTTTCTCCACTTTTTTTCGTTACCCACTTATGTGCCTCCCGTTATGATTATTTTTTATTTGTTCCATAAAAGTCTCAAGCTGCATCACAGATGTGTTTGACTCTGTGCCGTCATATGGTATGCTGATTGAGGGGATTGAGTAGTCCTTGCTTAACGCCCTCATCAGCGCTGAGACAATTGTGCCCGGCATACACCCAAAGGGCATCGTGTTTACTATGCCGCCCACGCCGCGCTCAGCTAAATCCACCGACTTTCCTATGCTTAGTATCGTCTCACCCTCAAATGACTCATCCACATACGGTTTGGCCTTCTTTATCAGCTGGCGCGTGTCCGGTTCGTGCAACGTCTTTAGAAAACCCTTAAA
>JADFXZ010000183.1:3746-4499 GCA_015233265.1 Nitrospirota bacterium | reverse complement strand
AAGGACTTTTCCTACAGGGTATCAAAGGCCTATAAACTAATCTACACCCCGCACGCCAGACTCTACCACTACGAGGCCCCGCAAATGAGACCCAACGGCTACAGGGAGATATCCATGTTTGTCATATTTACGCACTATTTCTTTAAATCACACGTAAAGAAGCGGCCGCTGCAGTGGGTGTTTTTTGCCTATGCCTTTTGGGGATACCTGCTTTCGCGCACCCTTGTCTGCCTCCTTTCCCCCAAGAAGCATAATTTCAATAAATTAAAAGGACTAATCGGCGGCCTTTACGAGGTAATTGTTCACGGCGAGAAGATTGTAAAGTAATTTCGCCGTGGCGGCTGGCAGCGGCGAGTCACTTTTTGAAGAAATCATTTTTGAAGCAGGATAGTGATGTATCCGGCCTGCTTTTTAAGCAGCGGGATTCGCTCTAACAACACCCTCTCTAATTGCATCAGCTTTTCGAAGCGTTGGCTGAAGATGCTGGTTTCAAGGAACTCGGCGCTTGAGAAATGCTTCTTAAAAATATTTATGTCAGAAGGGCTTAGAGGTATATCTGTGCCCTTGTGCTCCTCGACAAGGTTATGCTTTATATATCGCATGAGGTTTATGGCAATATTGGCCGTATATGGTTCGCAGAATGCGGCCTTCCCCTTTTTTTAACACCCGCGCAATCTCAGGGACAATACGCTCAAGCGTTACGTGGTGTAGTACGGCATTGCCAAATATGAAGTCGAAGGAGTCGTTTTCGAA
>JADFXZ010000183.1:508-3674 GCA_015233265.1 Nitrospirota bacterium | reverse complement strand
CCGCTATGCTGGAGTCAGAGATGTCAAAGGCGTGCACTGTCTTACAGTTCTGCGCTAACAGACATGTAGTCCACCCTGCGCCGCAGCCCACATCGAGCAATACTGAATCCTGCCTCTGAAGATTGAAAAAACTATAGATAGGCGCTAAGTTGTTATGTTGAGTAAATACCTCTTCGTATGTCCTTGTTTGTCTGAGCGCGTCAGGATTATTCAATAAGTCGCTGGCCTTTTTGTTCCACTTAATCTCTTCTACGTCGTATTTTCCCATCTTTAAATGATCTCCCTGATGCTTTCTTTCGGCTGAGCATATCACAAATTACGATAACTGTCAAGGCTCTGCCGCAATATTTTCCTACTGATGCCGCAAAATATTTTCCTACTTTATGAGGAGTCAGATTTTTGACGCACTTGATGGGTATATGCAAGGCTATCTTATGCTGAAATGAGGGATTTTTCGGGGGTTTGTTGGTTTTGTGAGTGCAGTATATAGTTGGCACAATAATTGCTATAGTTTGCTCAAGGATTGTACTATGTGGCAATCGTTTAAAAGGAGGCATGAAATATGAGTGATTATAAGAGGCTGATAAGCGGGAATAGGAGGGAGCTGCTAAACTTCAAAGGCAACCTGCTGTCTATCGCCGCGGCAAAAAATGCAAAGACAATCATGGTAACAAGCGCTATGAACGGCGAGGGTAAGACAACCACCGCGTTGAGCCTTGCTTACACGCTGGCAGTAAACGCCAAAGACAATGTCTATTTAGCGGACGGCTCATGGAACGCACCAAAAATGGACAAGATATTTAACATGGGAGAGGCAGCGGGCATATCGGATTATTTTCAGGGGTTGATAGGTCTGGATTCGATAGTCCGGCAGACTCAGATTGACAATCTTTCGGTCATTCCATTTGGCAGGAAGACCTCCTCATCTATGGAGATTTTGAAACCTGAACTGCTAAAAGAAAAAATCAGTGAACTCAGAAGTAAATGCGATTATCTGATCTTTGACTCCGCCTCAATTATGGGTTCAGCCGACATCGCCGTGTTATCCACATTCTTCGACGGCGTGATTATGGTGGTAGAGTGTGAAAAGACCAAGTGGCAGGTAGTGGATTTGGCCAAAAACAAACTGGAGGCCGCAGGGGCAAAACTCATCGGCGCAGTCTTAAATAAGAGAAAATTTTACATTCCGAGGTGGCTATATGGATAGAATTAGTTCAGTTCTAACGCGGTTGATAAACAAACGGGTTAGAATAAGTCTGTTTGTTTGTCTATTTTTACTGACACTGGCGGCTGGATGCGCCTCTGTGGATAACAAAGGGCAGTCCGGAATGGAAGGTGAAATCGTTCTGTCAAACACGGGCGGCAACGATACGGCCAAAGGTGACAACGACACAGCCTTTAATACCGCATACGATGTATTCCCTGAGTATCGCGTAATGCCGGGTGACATCCTTGAGGTCTTCTATAAGGTTGAAACCGGAGTAACTCAGAACTTTACGATTGAGATTGACTACACGGTTATGGTTAAATTCGTCAATGCCCCCGAGTTAAATGAAACACAGACAGTGCGCCCCGACGGCACCATCACGCTTCCATATATTGGTAAGCTCTATGTACTTGGCAAGACGACAGATGACCTAACAGCCGAACTCAAACAGTTCTACTCTAAAATACTAAAACTCCCTGATTTATACATCTTAGTGCCTGAGTTCCGCTCAACCCTGAAGGAGTTCAAGGCAGACTTGCACACTGCCCCGCGTGGTCTGAGCAGGCTGGTTACGGTCAGGCCGGATGGTGTTGTTACATTTCCAATAGTTGGCGATGTGTTTGCGGCCAAACAGACGCTTAAAGAGATCAACGTCGATCTCAACAGCAGGTATGAGAAGATAATCCCCGGCCTTCACGTTAATCTGTTCTTAGAGAAACAGTCCGGTTTTCTTGTTTACGTATTTGGCGAGGTAAGAAAGCCCGGGGCGTTTCCAGTTATAAAGCCTATCAGCCTGTTAGAGGCCCTTGCCCTTTCGGAGAGCTTCCTGCCTACGGCCAAAACTGGCAATATCATCGTGTTAAGAAAGACTAAGGACAAGATTGTCGCAACCCCGATTGACCTTGCCGATATCTTAACCACCCAAAAAAGGACAGCTCTTATGATGCTTAACCCGGATGACGTTGTGTATGTCCCAAAAAGGACGCTCTCCAAAATGGCCGACATAGCTAGAGACATATCTGATATAACATTCTTCAGGGGTTGGGCGCTTGGCGGCAGCTTTGGCTGGAATATGTATAACGCGCCTACGACAAGCAAATCCGTGACCACTCCTTTGACTTCGACTACGAATTCGACTTCGACTTCAAACGCTACTACTGGTCAAACAATTACTAATACATCAACGACGGTTCAATAAGGAGGATATACATGAAATCGGAAGGAATGATAGAGGATTATAAACGAGTTCTGCTGACTACGTTCTTTGTCCAGAAGCGGATTATCTACTTTGCCGCCGCGGTGATATTTATCTCAGCAGTCCTCGTATCCTTTCTATGGCCAAAGACCTATGCGGCCTATGGCTCGATACTGGTAAAGGGAAAGAAATCAGACAAAAGCCCGGGCGCTATCGAAAAAGAGGAAATACGTCCATTTCCTGTTTCAAAAGAAGACCTTAACTCGGAGTCTGAGATACTCGTCTCACCGGACGTGATAAGGAGTACTATCTTGCAGATGAGAGAGAAAAATCAATATAAACACTCTCATTCCTTACTGGGCAGCCTTGCTTCGCTTTTTAAAACATCTAAGGGCGCAGATCAGGACAAGACAGTTGCCGAAGGTGAAATCTATGCAATTAAAAAGAGCGTAGCTACCGAGATCATTCCAAGCACAAATGTCATTAAAATAACGCTGACAGACCATAATCCCCAATACGCGGTCTTGTTATTGGATACGCTGATGGATCAGTACTTGCAGTACCGCACGCAGATTTACAATCCAGCGGGGGCGAATAAGTTCTTCCTTCATCAGGTAACTGATTCCAGGGCATCTATTGAAGGTAAGGAAGACGAGCTTCTGAAGATTATGAAAGACGCCGAGGTTGCAATGCCTGCCAAGGAGATAGAGAACAATCTTGGCATGAAGAAGGACCTTGAGCAAGATCTCCACTACCTGAAACAG
>JADFXZ010000183.1:0-498 GCA_015233265.1 Nitrospirota bacterium | reverse complement strand
TGAGAAGAAACACCTGATCGAATATATCGAGAAATCGCTGCAGGGTAAGGAGCTGAGTTATTTTTCATTTATCGAAGGAAACGAGGCCATTACAAATCTAAGCAAGGCGCTTCAGGAGCTTGTTGCCGATGGCGGGCCTATAGTAACCAGATACAGCGCTGACAGCGATAAGGTAAAGCTCTTTAACGAGCAGGTCAGCAATATGTCCAAGGCGTTAAGGAAAGAGGTGGAAGATTATGTGAGCAACCAAAAAAGACAGCTTGAGACAATTAGCGAGAAAATTGATTCCGTCGAGAAGCGTATCGATAAGATTCAGACTCAGGACGTAAAGCTGCAGGAGCTGCTCATAGCCTCAGAACGCATAAAGAGAGACATCGATATAGCGAAAAATTCTTACGATATTTTCTCTAAACGCGGCGAGGAATCCAGAATATCGTCCTCCTCAGAGGCCGGTAACTTCCTGATAAGCATCATGGGCAAGGCATTTCCATCGGGCGG
>JADFXZ010000182.1:4014-4522 GCA_015233265.1 Nitrospirota bacterium | reverse complement strand
ACAACTGACGGTGAAGCGCCGTAATATCTGAACGTCAGCGGTTCAGATTCAACCGTTGTCATTTTTTTACCCGTTCTTTACACAAAAATGTTAATATAGTGGCATTATCATGGCTAAAAAGCAAAAGGCTCAGGTTAAGAGCGATGTTGTGGGGCAGGTAATCGCCTCCTCCACGTTTTGGAGCGCCCACTACGTTAAGATTATTCTATTAATCTTTATCGTTTATGGCTTTTCTCTGCGGGCATACCACATCGACTACGTCAGCATCGGCCTGCATAACCTCAAGGAAAACCAGCACCTCAGCGAGGCCCTGAATTTCTACAAAAAGGGCATCTCCATTCACCGTGAGGTGTTCTTTCAGGCGGCTGACAAGGCCATCCCCTACTATGAGGAATACCCGCAGCTGCCAGCCATCCCCTATATAGGTGTGCTCCTGTGGAAGATATTCGGAGTTAGTTTTTGGACGATGCGCCTGCAGATGATCCTGTTTTCCATCGGCACGATACCG
>JADFXZ010000182.1:2056-3926 GCA_015233265.1 Nitrospirota bacterium | reverse complement strand
TTGGCAGGAATATCCAGCCGGAGGCCCCGTGTCTTTTTTTGTTGCTCGTGTTTTACCATTATTTTATCAGGTGGTCTGAGGACGGCAGGGCGCGGGATGCCCTATGGTCGGGGGGGGCGTTGGCCCTGATTGGGCTTCTGAAGATTTCGTTTTTGGTGCCCGCCATGGCGGTTGCCACAATTGTCCCATACAGGCGTATTTATGACGATCTAAAGTCTATTCGTTTGAGACCATACACCGGTTTTTTGCTATTTCTCACCCTGCCGCTTTATATCTGGATAACTAAACTCACAAACGTAAACGAGACCTTAACCGAAGGCTCGGCACACAATATCAAGCCGCTTGCCCCGTTTACCGCTGAGTACTGGAGAACAAACGCCTCCGCCATTTTATCCTTCTGGGTGGATAACTACTCTGCCCCGCTTGGTGTTGCCATGTTCTTAGGGTTACTTGCCCTGTTCTTTGCAAAGGGTCGCACTCGTGGGTTTTTCCTTTCGTATTTGGCTTCTTTTGTCGTCTCTATGATGATATTCAGCCTGTATTTCACTCAGCACAGCTACTATCAGATGCCCTATGTCTATCTGGCCGCGTTTTCTATGGCATATGTGTTTCATTACCTGTTTACCGCCGTAATCAAGGTTAAGCATCTGAAGTATGCCTCGTTTTTGATACTTATCCTGAGCCTGTCGCCGGTAAAAGAGAGCATAACTCGTCATTTCGACACGCAGTTTCTTGGCACTGACATTGCAGGAGAGTATATCAAAGCCCATTCGGCGCCTTCAGAGAGATTTTTACGCTCAGCACCAGCGCAAAAACTTGCCACCTGCTATTTTGCCGAAAGGTTTTGCTTTGCCCTTCCCGGTGACGAGGAGTCGGTGAAAGAATACGAGAGAAAATTCAACTCGAAATACATTTTCATCTATAACAATTCCATGCCCGAGGCCATGTCGCGAAAGTCATGGGATTATATTTCAAAAAACTATAAAATAGCACAGGCTGGCATTATCAACACCGGCGGCAAGGCCACAGCCGATGACAATGGGTTTAGAATCGCCTACGTCATACTAAAAAAAGGCGGCACATTCTCTAACGATGTATTAAACGGCCATACGCCCCAGTTAAGAAAATACTACGAATTCAGTTACGCCAATTACCCGTTTTATACCATAGAGCCATGACTGCCTCACAGGTACGCCTTGCAGACATAGCGATGCTTGCAGCCATAGTCCTTGCAGGCATAAAATTGACCTATGGCTTAGAGCGGTTTATGGACATAGGGCTTTATGACGAGTCCGTTTACCTGTACAAGGGGGTGATGCTTACCTCTTTGGGGATGCCGCCTGCGCAGTCAGGCCCACTGTATAAACTATGGTACTGGTTTGTGTCTCTGTTTGTCACAGACAATATCAGGCTCTACTATTTAAATTACAGGATAATGTCGATTGCCCCTGCCGTGATGCTTTATACGCTTCTGAGGACATATCGCACACAGATGGCCGCAGCCCTTGTGATAACGTTTTTTTATCTCATCTCTATGGGAAATCTGGCCGTGTGGCCCAAGCCGTCGCATTTTGCCCTTGCAATAGCCTTAGGGCTGTTTACGATTAATAGACATATCTCATCCACCTCACGCAGGGCGTTGCTTATGACCGCGGGGACTCTGGTTATGTCATACGCACGGCCAGAGTTTTTTTTGTCATATTGCCTGTTTATCGTGTTTTACGCCGCTTATTGTTTTCTAAACAGACATGCGGTGCAGTGGAAGACGGACACTAAGGCGGTGATTTTAGTGGCACTTCTGAGCATTGTGCTGCTTTGTGCAGCTGGAGTGCCGGCCTCTGGTGAGAATAACCGCTCGTGGAACGCCTTT
>JADFXZ010000182.1:0-2029 GCA_015233265.1 Nitrospirota bacterium | reverse complement strand
GCATTTCTCCCTAAATCTGACCAAGTGGGAACACTTGGATAAAAACACATGGACAGATTGGGAGGCAATAGTTAAAGTACCATTTGGCAGCGCTAGTTCCATCTCAGGGGCGCTTATGACAAACCCATCCGCATTCTTAAAGCACACCGCCTTCAACTCCGTCGAGTTATTTCATACCATATTCGGGGTGTTTTTCATGCACTTTAACATCTGTCTGCCGGTGCGCACGGGGGCTAAGTTTGTTGCGGAGGCCTATATGCTTTGTGCCCTGTTAATTGGGGCGGGGGTTTACTACCGCAGGCTTTTAATTCAAAGATTCAGAGAGAGATTCCAAGAATCAAAACTAATCATACTGTTTTCATCTATAGTCTGCCTGCCTTGTCTGATTTCTCTGATAATAATCTATCCCCGATACCACTACGCGCTGATTGTGGGGGTGGTCATAGCCTTTGTGGCGGCGGTGGTTTTTGCCCCCAGAGGAGATCACATACAAAAGAACACCGCCTTATTCTATGCCCTCTTGTTTGTCATGCTCACCCCTTACAGCTGCCCAAATCCATACTTCAGCTATTCCTCAAACTCGGGGCAATTGCCAAACGTAGACACTATACGCTTCATTGAGGCGATGCACATATCAAAACCCGTGCACATGCTTGAGGCCGAGGGGGGCATTGCCTATTATCTCAGCCGCAACTACACCTGGGTTGCCGATTGGACTAAGACAACAGACTTTTAC
Organism: Nitrospirota bacterium; assembly: GCA_015233265.1. GTDB lineage: Bacteria > Nitrospirota > Thermodesulfovibrionia > Thermodesulfovibrionales > Magnetobacteriaceae > Magnetominusculus. Next base: position 1,293 of record JADFXZ010000182.1, on the reverse strand, counting down.
CAGTTTCTCAATGACAATGGAATCAATATGATAGTCCTCTCAGACGCCCTCTATAGCGATTCACGCTTTAGCGGCGACAGCCAGTGGCACGCTTATCTCTTAAACCCGCGAAAATTTGGCTTTATAAACCTTGACATTGGCGGCACAAAAAGGCAGCTCCTTGTGCATGAGGCCCTAATTAAATGAAATACGGGAAAAAGATAGACAGCACGTTGGCCCGATTTATTATTATTGCCATTGCGGCGGCTGCCTCCATCCCCATTCTCTTTATGACGCTCTCTGGCAGTCTCGATGATTCGTGGAAATTTGCGATTCACCAGGCGCGCCTAAGCGGCCTTGTCTTTGGCAGCGATATTGTATTTACGTTTGGCCCGCTTGGGTTTCTTACCTATCCGATATATATAGACAGGGGGTTGTGGCTGGCTGCTCTGGGTTATACTATTTTTACGCATCTGATGTTTTGGGGGGCGCTCTATGTGTTTCTCAAAAGAAGCAAATCAGGGTTGTTGAGCACATTTTATGTAGCTGCAGCCGCGGTTGTGTTCATACAGGGGGTAATTGAGGCGTATGGCAGGGCAGGGGAGTCGTACAATTATTTTTATCTATTTTTAATGGCCTATGCGTACACTCAAACTAAAGACAAGAATATACCGCTCCTTGGGGTAATATCCGCTGTCTCGGCGCTGTTTTGTTATGTGAAGTTTTCCCTTGGGCTGGCCGCGGCTCTAATGTTTATGACACTTATTGTGCTGCTTGCTCTACAAAAGAGGTACAAGGAGGCAGCCATGGGTGCTGTTATGTATGCCGCGTTTAAGGTTATCGCGGGCTTAGTCCTCATAGGCGGCCCTATGGCGATTGCCGCGTTTTTCTATAATTCATGGGCGATAGCTGATGGATATGCCGATGCGATGGCAGTTGACGGCCCCCAGTGGAAGCTCGCTGCCGCCGTATTTGCCTGGGCGGTCTTTGCCGTTTTCCTCATGTTTGCTATCAGAAGAAAAAACTACGGCGACGTGAGTTATCTTGCCCTTGCCATTGGGATGCTCTTTATAAACTATAAGCACAGCGCTGGAAATGGCTCTATATTCGAGTGGGATTTTTTTGTAACATGGGGGATGGTCTTTACGCTTTATTATGTTAAGAAGGCCCAAGACAGCACCCAAGATAGAGACAAAGAAGGGCAGGGCGTGTGGATAAAACGGGCTGCCATTGCGGTCTCACTTGTCCTTTGCGCCTTTGCCGCGTATGAGTTTCACCTGAGGGCTGCTCCGCTTAAAGAGATCGTAACCTCAA
>JADFXZ010000181.1:3714-4523 GCA_015233265.1 Nitrospirota bacterium | reverse complement strand
AAGACTTTCGACAGCATAAATCAGTTATACGAAAAGGGTGATATCGATTCCATGATGAAAAATATCGCCTCTGATGCCAGTCTTACTATCATTGGCGTAGAGGACGGTGGATTCTACACCGGTTATGCTACGGTTAAAGACGCATTGAAAAAGGCCGCATCTCTACATGCATACAAGTGTCAGACCACTGAACAGTCGGTCAATCTGAACAAGGGCAGCGATGTGGCCTGGATAGCCCAGAAGAGCGATTGCACACCGGCAGCAGGCGGTAAGAGCATCTCTGTACGCTCAACTGCGGTCGAGGTCAAAAAAGACGGCAAGTGGCTCCTCATTCAGGCTCACCACTCCATTGGTACGCCAAAATAATTTCTGACTGCTGACATTCGGGCCGCCCTGAATCCTCTCAGTTACAGGGATTGTGCCCATTTTGGGGGGAGGATGACGATTAAAAGTCTGTTATATGTGCTGATTGCCGCGGCTGCCGTACTGCTTATGTGTGGCAGCGCCATTTGTGGCGAGGGAAAACCTATTGGGCAGGATGTATACAGGGCACAGGTAAAAAAGGTCGTAGACGATATCAACAATGCCTTTTTGCGAAGCGACATCGACGGCTTTTTTAAATTCGTAGCCCACGACGCAGACATTGTCGCCGTTGATATTATGACCGGAGACTATATGGTCGGATATGACAAGGTTGTAGAACATATGAAAAAGGCAGCTGGTATGAAAGCCACATATAAGTGTACGCATCTGGATGCGACCGTTCATGTAAATAACTCCGCCAGAGTGGCATGGAGCGCCCAACTCAG
>JADFXZ010000181.1:0-3670 GCA_015233265.1 Nitrospirota bacterium | reverse complement strand
AAACCATATCTATGAAGGTCAGGTCTACGTCCACGTTCGAAAGGAGAGGCGGCAGCTGGCTCTTAGTCCAGGGGCACGACTCTATCGGACTGCCTCAAAGTATAAACGACAAACGATGAACTCAGTGATGCCGCTGCCAGGCAGAGCTGAGTTTACTAACACTCGTAATTGGAGGGAATAAGCAATGGCAAGCGCGCAATTGAAGAAAATTATGAACGAGGCAATCTCTCGGGAACTCAAGGTCAGCATTCAGTACATGTTTCAACACATTATGATTAAAGGAAAGAGGGCTAAGTTTATTGGCACGGAGCTGAGGGCTATTGCCATTGCCGAGATGCTCCATGCAGAGAAGATCGCCGAGCGACTCGTCTATCTCGGTGAAATCCCGACCACTACACCCGCGCCCGTTGACATCACCGGCACAGAGCTGGAGATCATCCAAAAGGATGTCGCCGAAGAGGAGTATGCCATTAACCTATACAAAAAGATCATCAAAATGGCCAACGACGAGGCCGACTCCACCACAAGGCTCTTGTTCGAGCAAATCCTTGCCGAAGAGGAGCTGCACCATCAGACGTTTCAAACCCTCTTAGGGGAATAAGGACTTATGTGAATAAGGCGGCAGTGCGTCAATTATGACCGCTATGATTCGGTTACTGACGAGAAACCCATTTCTCGTCAGCCTGAATCTACTGCCATTGAGCGTTCCAAGGCCGTTTTCAATTAGCATGTTTAAGGCTGAGGTCTCGATGCCGGTCAGTTTGTCTATGGTAATGCCTTCCGATGTCCTAAGTCCAAGGAAGATGTCTTCTTCGTGCCTCTGCCGCCTGTCAATAATCATCTCTTGCCGCACCGGCAGCGTGCCGCATTCTATGGCGGTTAGATATTGCGTGATGTCAGGGGCGTTTGAGCTTCTTACGCTGTCGTTTTGTGCGATGACCGGCAGGTGTGAATGTGCCCCCGCCCCGACTCCGGCATAAAGCCCGCGCCGCCAGTAATTCTGATTGTGACGGCATTGAAAGCCGTCAATAGCATAGTTCGATATTTCATAGTGGCAGAGGCCGGCCCCGGCAAACAGCTCAGCCGCCGCATTATACATTGCAGTAATATCGTCCTCAGCGGGAAGGGATGCCTCTGCTCTGTCAATCCACTCTCCAAGCGGTGTTCCCGTCTCGGGGGTCAGCTCATAAGCGGATATGTGCGGGGGGGAAAACGAAAGTGCCAGCTTCAGTGAGTTTATCCAGTCTTCGACGCTCTGTCCGGGAAGGCCATAGATTAGGTCAAAGGAGAAATTATTAAAATTTTCTTTTATGATTGTCAGCGCCTCAACCGCCTCTGCGCAGTCGTGAAGGCGCCCAAGCCACTGTAACTGCCAGCCATTGAAGGACTGCACCCCAAGGCTTATTCTATTTATGCCGGTGCTTCTGATGGCCTGGAGTTTTTCGCGGTCAACGCTTGAAGGGTTGGCCTCTATGGTGATTTCAGCTCCGTGCTCTACGTTGAAGTTGTCACATATAAACTCGATGATTCGCGTAATTGAGTCTGCCCCAAAGACAGTAGGTGTGCCGCCGCCGATGTAGATAGTCTTCAGTGTGCCGATTGATTGTCTACGCAGCCGCAGCTCGCGTATCAGGGCGTTGACATATCGGGCTTCCATTGATTTTTCATACGGTATCGAAAAAAAGTCGCAGTACGGGCACTTCCTCAGACAAAACGGTATGTGGATGTATAGAGATTCGGTCATTATATATTATTACAAAATACCGCACACTATTGACACATCTATATGCCTATTTGATAATATTGCTATTGATGAGCAAAAACAATCAGGGATTTAATGACCTTGTCGGGATAATGGACGCGCTGAGGTCTGAACAGGGCTGCCCGTGGGACAAACAGCAGTCAGAGGCCACTGTGATAACATATCTGCTTGAGGAGACATACGAGTTAATCGAGGCCGTTGAGGGGGCAAACCCCGAGGAGATTGCCCAGGAGCTTGGCGATGTCCTGTTTCAACTGCTCTTTTTTGCCCGAATCGCAAAAGAAAAGGGACAATTCGACATCTATGACGTGATTGCGGCAATTAGCGATAAGATGATAACAAGACACCCGCATGTCTTTGGCGACGCCGAGTGTGAAACCACAGCCGAGGTGCTTAAACAGTGGGATGAGATAAAAAAATCCGAGGGCAGGTACGCTGATTCCTCTCTGGGCGGCATACCCAGGGCAATGCCGTCTCTTCTGCGGGCGCTTTTTGTCACTGACAGGGCGGGTCGCGCCGGGTTCGATTGGGACAGTACGGGCGATGTGCTTAATAAACTTGACGAAGAGGTCAGTGAATTTAAAGAGGCCGTCACACAAGGCGACCCCGCTCAAATCGAAGTAGAACTTGGCGATATACTCTTTACCATAGTAAACATCGCACGATTTATTCAGCTCAACCCGGAGGAGGCGCTAAGGAAGACCATCAACCGCTTCATAGGCAGATTCCAGCACATGGAACGCAGCGCAAAGCACCTCGAAAAATCCCTCAGCTCCATGACAACCGCCGAAATGGACGCCATGTGGGAAGAGGCAAAGCGCCACGGCGTATAAGACAAATGGAAAGACTCCCAGACTGGTTAAAGACAAATACATTTAGCAATCTCAGGCGCACAAAACGCTTGCTTCGCAACAAGCGCCTATCAACCGTGTGCGAAGAGGCGAGATGCCCAAACCGTGGCCACTGTTTCAGCCGTCCTACCGCCACTTTTATGATTCTTGGCAAGGACTGTACGAGGAGCTGCGGGTTTTGTTCTGTTTCGCACATGAGGCCCTCGTCTGTGGATGAGGAAGAGCCGCGGCGTGTTGCCGAGGCGGCAGCGGCAATGGCCCTGACTCATGTGGTTGTAACAAGCGTAACGCGCGACGACTTGCCGGACGGCGGGGCGGGGCACTTTGCCGCCACTGTCATGGCAGTCAGAGGACTGCTTCCAGATGCCAAAATAGAGGTGTTGACGCCTGACTTCAGGGGCAGTCACAACGCCTTATACACAGTCCTCGACGCAGAGCCGGACGTGTTTAACCACAACGTAGAGACCGTGCCGTCGTTATACTATAAGGTGAGGCCGCAGGCTGATTACTCCTTGTCGTTAGAGGTACTTGCCGCGGCAAGGAATTACTCGCCAAAACTCAAGGTGAAATCAGGCTTGATGGTCGGACTTGGTGAGCGTTTTGACGAGGTCATCGCAGTTGTCAGGGATTTAAGGGCCAGCGGGTGCGATTTTATAACAATCGGGCAGTACCTAAGGCCGAGAAAGACCAATATTGAGGTTGTGGAGTATGTACCGCCCAATATATTTGACTTGTACAGGGAAAAGGCGCTTGAGATGGGGTTTGACGCGGTGGCCAGCGCCCCGCTTGTAAGAAGTTCGATGGACGCCCATGAGATGCTGAAAGCCCTGCTGTAGCAAAGACGCGAAATAACTTATGCTGCTGCTGCCCTCTAATCACCTCAGGCTAAACCTTTACACAAGTTGCTGTGTCTAAACGTGTAGGAGTTTTGTTGTAATGGCCGTTTCAGAAAAGTCAGGGAACAATGGCATAGAAATAAATCACTGAACCGGTAGTACAGGCATTTAATCTCTTGGGGTTCTATTCCCCGCCGCTTGCGGCGTAACTGAGAACGATG
>JADFXZ010000067.1 GCA_015233265.1 Nitrospirota bacterium | reverse complement strand
TCCCTCCATCGGGGCTTTTTGACTGAGAGAAAATTAAGATAACAAAAAGTTGCACATATTTGTTATTATATGGTGCACAAGGGAAGAGTGAACCCAAAAAATACAAACATGGAGAGATTAGGAATGAAAAAGTTACTGCTGATGATTTTAGCCTTAACACTTCTCGTGTCTTGCGATGATAAGAATGGGAAGTCAGGCGGCCTCAATCAAGAAGGGGCAGCCGTTATCAAAGTCAATGATGTAACCGTAACAACGGGACAGCTGCAGAATGATCTATCGAAGCTGCCAGCGAATTATAAAGCGGCCTTCAGCGGCAAAGACGGTCTTTTAAATTTTGTCGACGAGATGAAAAGAAGAGAGGTGCTTTATCTTGAGGAAAAAAAGCAAGGCGTCGATAAAGACCCAGCGTGTGCCGGTAGACTGGAGGAGTTTACGAGGGGCAATCTTGTAAACGCGCTGATTTCAAAAAACGTAAACGTGGCGGAGATAAAGGTAACTCCGGAGGAGGCGAAGGATTACTACGATAAGAATCCGAAAGAGTTCATCATGCCAGACCAGATAAAGGCAAGCCATATACTGTGCAAGACTGAGGAAGAGGCCAAAAAGGTGCTTGAAAAAGTGAAAAAAGGCGGGGACTTTGCCGCCTTAGCCAAAGAGTTTTCAGTGGATAAGGTATCCGGCGAAAAGGGCGGAGATCTCGGATTTTTCGCCAAAGGACAGCTTGAGCCATCATTTGACGCAGCCGTATTTAAGCTGAAAAAGGGCGAGGTAGGCCCTGTGGTGAAGACACCCTTTGGTTATCATGTAATAAAAGTTGTTGACATGAAGGCCTCTGCGAAAATGGAATATGAGCCGTCAAAGGGCATGATAATGCAATACCTGACAAATGAAAAACAGAAGAAGGCGTTTGACAGCTATCTTTCCCAGATTGAAAATGGCTATAACATACATATTGATCAAAAGGCCGTGGAGAGTTTCATAGCCAAACACGCATACGGGGCATCTAAGGACAATACCGAAGCAGCCACCGCCCCGGATGCAACACCGCTGATTAAGATCGGAGAGATCTCGATAACGGCGGCCACCTTAGAGAGCGAGTTGTCGAAACTCCCGCCCGACGTAAAGCAGTATTATAATGGCAAGGAAGGCATGACAAAGCTCATAGAGGAGATGAAGAGAACGGAATTACTTAATCTTGAGGCGAAAAAGGCCGGTATCGATAAAACCCCAGAGTATATTCAGAAGATAGAGGAATTTAAGAAGGTCAACATGATAAACATGCTTGTCAGGAAGGCCTTCAAGCCAGAAATGGCGCAGGTCACCCCAGAAGAGATAAAGGCGTACTATGACAACAACTCAAAGGACTTCACAATGCAGGAACAGATAAAGGCAAGCCACATATTAGTGAAAACTGAGGAAGAGGCTAAGGATGCGGCAGCAAAGATAAAGGGCGGTACGGACTTTGCCACGGTTGCAAAGGCAGTCTCTATAGATAAGATGACTGCCGAAAAGGGCGGCGACCTCGGTTTTTCTCGAAAGGACAGATGGAGCCATCGTTTGACGCGGCGGTCTTTAAGCTGAAAAATGGTGAAGTCAGCGCCCCTGTTAAGACTACATTCGGCTATCATATAATAAAAGTGACTGACATGAAGCCAGCAAAGAAGGTAGATTTTGACACCGCTAAGAGCATGATTGCGCAGCTGCTTACTGAGCAGAAGAAGAACAAGGCGTTCGACGACTACTACATGGGCATAGAAAAGGGCTATAATGTGATTGTCGATAAAAAGGCACTCGATGAGTTTGTTATTAAAAACACATCGGTAAAGCCTGATCAGGGCCTCCCCGGGGCGGTACCGGGCGCTATGCCGGAGGGTGGAAATCCTCCAGCGGATAAGCCAAAATAAGACAGTGCCGAGACTGAGGCTGTATAAATGCTGAAACTAATAGACGGGATCGTCGAGCTGTATAAGAAGGTGGCATCGTCGGTCCCGCCGGACGTTGAAAAGGCGATTGCCGGGGCAGCTGAGGCGCAGCCAGCGGACTCAGCCGGCAGGGTTACGCTCAGCGCGTTAATCGACAAGATGAGGGCGGCCAGGGCGGCAAAGACTCCAGTGTGCCGCGATGCTGGTATCCCAGTGTTCTGGATAAAGATTCCCCGCGGTCTAAGCCAAAAAGAGATTGCTCAGATAGTCACCGAAGGCACCATTGCGGCTGATAAAAAAATAGGGTTTCACCCTCCGGACGTAATTGACTCGCTAATGAACGGCGCAGCAGACAATCCTGGTTATCCGATAATCTACTTTGAGGAGTCCGAAGGGACATCTCTGGTAATAGATTTGCTGTTAAACGGGGCGGATTGTGAGAATGCGGGAAGGCTCTTTATGCTTAGCGAAGACGGTTTAACCGCGGCAGGGGGGATTCAACAGCGTGGGTTTGACGCCATTGCCGGGTGTATCGAACAGACGGTTGCCGGTGTGGGCGGCAAGATATGTCTCCCGCTGATTGCCGCCGTGGGGGTTGCCTCGACAAGGGAACAGGCCACTGCTGTGTCAAAGAGACAGCTGATGAGAAAATTAAACTCCGTCAATCCTGTTGAGCTCGATGGCAACTTTGAGGCACAGGTTTTAACGAAAATAAATGGTGCTGTGACCAATCAAGGGCTTCGTACTGCCATAATTGGAGTAAATATGGCGTCGGCACCACTGCATCCTGAGTCATTATTCGTTGATGTTTCTATTTCATGCTGGGCGCTGCGTCGTGGAAGACTGATCTGGAGTTAAACTTATCTGCCCGTTCATCCGATTATATACTTAAGACGTTGCATATTTAGGAGGTGCAGATATGACGAACGAGTATATATGGATTCCAGTGGAGGCAATGGGCAATGTCGTGGGAGTGAAACCCATAGGGCCGCAGTCTAAGTGGACTAAGAAAGAGGAAGCCAAAAAGAAGCAGCAAAAAGAAGAGACAAAAGAAGTGCCAAATAACGTGAGAAATGCAGGGATAGGACATAGTATAATAGACATAAGGGTGTAAGCAGACCCAGCCAATCTCTCTGGAGTCTCTGCCGCCCGTCCTAGTTGCCAGCTCCTTAGTATGCCGTGTCTGAGAACTCGCCCTTGAATCTCTCGTTGAACGATTGCCGTGTGAATGAGTAATTTTGGGTCCCGTGGACTTCGACGCAGAAGGACGCGCTGACCGCCCCCATTTTTGCGGCATGGACGATTGACGCCCCCGGCAGGAGGAGTCCTTTGATGAGACCAGCCCTGAAGGCGTCTCCGGCACCAGTGGGGTCGCTGATTTTAGATGCGGCAACTGCTGGAATGTCAACGCTCTGGAGGCTGCCGTCCTGTTTAAAGGTGACAGTGGAGCCTTTCTCTGCCTTAGTGGTTATCAATATCTCGGCCATTGCGGTAATATCACTCTCGGAGAGGCCGGTTTTCTCTAAAGTAAGTCCGAGTTCGTAGTCATTGCTTATGAAAATCTGTGCCCCGGTTATCATCTGCGTGAGTTGGCTGCCGCTCCACGCCGGAAGCGATTGTCCCGGATCGAAAATATATGGAATACCACGCTCCTTATAAATCTTGCTGAAATTAGACATATCGTCGAGATTGCCGGGGGCTACGATGGCAATTGCCTGCTTCGGATCAAGAGAGTTGAAATCGTATGATGAGCTGTGTTTCATGGCCCCGGGGTTAAAGGCGGTAATTTGATTGTCCGCAAGATCAGTGGTGATATATGCCCCGGCGGTGAATTCACAGGGTATAATTTTAATGAAATCGGAAGAGATAGCATGACTTTTAAGCCAGTTGCTGTAGGAGTTAAAGTCATTACCGGCAGTGGCGACGATAGTGGGCTTTTCGCCAAGCAAAGACAGGGCATAGGCGATATTACCGGCAGTGCCGCCGAAGTTTTCCTTGAGTTGGTTTATCATAAAACAAACGTTTAATATGTGTAACTTATCAGGCAGAATATGTTCAGAGAACTTACCGGGGAAATCCATAATCCTGTCATACGCGATAGAGCCAGAGACTATAATATTCATCTAAAAGGTACCTCCAAAATTAAGTTAAGTGCCTGCCGCGCAGCCAATAACCAGCTGGCAAAGGTGGTCACCGCCGACATGGCAATCTAACACAGAACCATATGGTCTGTCAATGACGAGGTGTATGTTTTAGTCCGTCGTCAATAAATGGGCAGTGGACAATTGTTCTAAAGTACGGCATAATCAGAAAAGACTCAGTTGTTCCTCTTTTATTTTGGTATCTTCATTATACAACACATTATTGCCTATTAAAAAAGGACTACTGGGGTCATTTATCAATTTATTTTTGTGTGCCAGAGTCTTATTATCATTAGCGTAACAATAAATACAGTCGTGAATACAACTGTTATATTGTCCAATATCTTGGCTCTTAACGCAGCCACATTGTTGTCTTTGGTTCTTATCTTTAACAAAATTATATTTAAAACCAAACAGCTCGCTCAACAAATCATCATCGATACACTTACCGTGTTCTATCCCAAAATATGATAAATCATATTCCTCAGAACAACTGAAAATATGCAATGAATACATCTGAGCAATCTCAGCTATAAATGAGGATATTCTCTTAATTTGGTTAATATTAGATGAAATATCGTAGAATTTAATTTTTCTGTTATGCTCTAATACATTAAGATTCTTTACTACTTTCTTATAATAATCAGCAAAACTAATCACTACTCTATCAGTATAACTATGTAGAATGCGAGCAATTTTTTTAAAGGAAGCAATGATATACTCCTCTGGAGTAATATCGGAAATTATAATGGGATCAAATCTCCAAATAACCTTGTCTTTGCCGATTTTAATACTAAGTTGCTTGAATACCGACACAACATCTTCAAACTTAGGAACGGACGATTCTATTATAGATGGATATCCTGTTACTGTAAACTGGAAATAATATTTGTATCCCATGCTTGAAAGCTCATCAAGATACTTCAGCAAAGGATAAGGATTCTTTGTCCAGAAAACAATAGCATCAACAGAATCATTAGAGAGACTGACTTTTGTGTATTTATGTGCATTGAAAGGATTCTGCACGCAAAGATAGCCTTCTCTTATTCTATTCATAAACCATTCCGAATAGAATGCAGGAATGTCTGTTCTTCTGCTTGCAGAGATGATCATAGTTAGTCACAACCTCTCATGTACAACGACATCGACTGTACCATTACTACCCTCTCTCCATCCTACTAAGTCACCTCGATTATAAGGTTTATCAGAGTAAAAGGTTTTATGAGATGGACATATCTCATAAAACCCACCGAACTTTGGCGAAACAATGCTCCATGTAAGATCCGGACGATTATTTTTAAAAAATTCTAATATTGATTTGTTACACTTGTTGAGAATCACTAAGGACATTTGGAGTTTGGTACTGTTGAGTTCTATCGATTCGTCTTCTCGCGAGATTGGTTTGATGGGATCGATAATATCATAGTCACGCCAAATCCAACATTTTACTTTTTTGGGCTTGCATGACCAAGGGGCAGAGCATGGGTAGTATACAGTTAAGCCAGAATCCTTGATTACGTCAGCAATATTGTGAATAATTATCTTGGCATAATCTTGGGGTGGTTCGCAAATGACCAATGACCCAAACTCAGATAAATATCTTGATAACAAGGCAATAAGGCTTTTTTGGATGTGCACGTCTAATTCAACGATAAAATTTGCTGAAATAATAATATCCCACGGCTTATTTCGTTTCAGAAATTGTGAGACTTTATCAATATCTGATATGTCTAAGGCTTCACAATGGAATAAATCATATCTAAATCCGACTTGATTTATAAGGCAGAATTGTCGAGTTAGTGCAGCCTCTGACTTGTCTACGGCAACTAAGTCTACACTATAATCGTTGAAAGTATCATTTGAAAAAAGATCATAAACACCAAGCGATACAGCCCCTGTTCCACTTCCCATATCCAGAATTCGGATTGTTATACCGAATCCAACGAGCTCTCTGCACAGAGCAAGGTCACGAAATATGATATGAGGAATAAAAAAATACCTTGGCAGATATTCAATTGTATATGCATCGACAACGGCAACATTCGTATATTCAGTATGCTTAGAAGAAGAATAGTTGCCTCTAAGCTGATCTTTCAGAACATGGCTTGCATTGTTAATATCACTATTTGAAGATTCAAGACATTTCTCAATGCTTTGACTTATATTATCTGGAAGTATAAAGCGCCTACCACTATTTAAGTGTTTATTAAAAATAATATTATTAATTATGTCAGCAGACGGAAATCCCATTAGTTATACTATCACTCTAAGCAGATAGGTGTCAACTGAGAACAGAATAATTTCCTCAGGGGTAGATGAGTCTATAGGCTGTCATTCTCTCGTAAAATAAGTAAAACAGGCAATAGATCTGGTAAATATATGAAAACATCTGACCGCTACCACAAATGGGTAGCAGTGGAGTGAGGAAGATAACGTCTATATCGGAAAGTGTCCTGACCTGATAACCGGTATTCACGGCGATGACCCAGTTAAATTATACAGCGAATTATGCGAAACCGTTGATGATGTTATCAATCATTTCGAGACAGAAGGACGCAGGCTTCCAGCTCCACGCACCCGCCCTATGCGGGAAGTGAGCTGACATTGTCTAATTGTTACCGCCCTATGGCCGGTCTGCATGGTTTTAATAACCTGCCATTTCTATATTACAGGCAATAAATAATTATGCTGCCCGCACTGCAACGCTCACACAGCGGCCACGGTTGCCGCGTGCGGAAAGTGGACTCAATGATACTGTAACCGGTACTGCGCTGCCGTCCTTACGCAGTGCGTGTATCTGCAGCTGACTGGACTGTCCCATTACGCGGCTGTGCCCCTCAGCCATAAACTCCGCACACAACTTCCCGTGCCTGCCCCGGCTGTCCTGCGGCACCAACTGCTCAATTGTCCCTCCAACCAGCTCTCCTGTGGGATAGCCAAAGAGCTTGTCAGCGTTTGGATTGGACAGCAATATCTGACCGGCTGCGTCAACTACCATCATACCCTCCGGCGCCGCCTCTATGATGCTTCGAAACCAGTTCTCTGTCTCCATCAGCTCGGCCTGCTGTGCCTCCATCTCCACCGTCTGCTCTTCAAGCTGCGCTGCCTGCTTTTCCATTCTCTCAGCCTGCTCCTGTGACTCGGCAAGTAACTCACGCGTACGCAGATTCCTGTCAAGTATTTCCATGCTCGATGACAACACCGGCACCAACGCCTCAAGCACTGCCTTCTCTTTTTCACCGAATATCTGGAATGAGGCCATCTCCATTACTCCCAGCACTCGCTCTGCATGTATTACCGGCAGCACTATGATGCAGGCCGGCGGGCCTTCTCCAAGTCCGGAGTTGATTCTGATATAGTTCTGCGGCGCTGTGAGCATGATCTGGTTCTTTTCCATCACGCACTGCCCCACCAGACCCTCTCCGACGGCGAAGCTGCTGTTGAGATGCTTGCGCTCGCGGTAGCCGTAGCTGGCCAGAAGATTATACCGCCCGTCGTGACTGTCAAGGACATAAAACGCGCCGTGCCCAGCACCTATTACAGGGGCAACTTTGGAGACCGCCGTCTGGGTCAGCGTCTGGAAGTCCTCGGCCTTCTGCAACTCTGTCGCAATTTCCGATGTATGGGTCTTTATCCAACTCTGCGTATTGAGTTTTTGTACGAATTCATTGAACACCTGTGCTGCGCGGGCAATATCTCCTACCTCGTCGCGTCTGTCAAGCCCTTGGACTGTCACATTGGTCTTACCCTCGGCAAGCTGATTTAAATTGTCTACCACCACACCAATAGGATGCGAGAGACCTAGATTGCCGACAACCCAGCTGCTTATCAGAAGCAGCAACGCCGCCAAAATTGTGGCAAGGATATTTATCCACATTGCCATTTTCTTTGCGGCGGCAGCCGCATTAGAGCCTGAGACGGCCAGCTTTTGGTTAAATTCTATATGGTCGGCAATCGAATGCTCGACCTTTGTGACATAATCTACGAGTTTCTCAGCCATTTCCTTTGCTTCAGTATTTTTATTCTGCTGTGACAATGCCAGCACCGGATCAAGGACTACATTGTAGTAGTCCTTGAGAGCTGACTGAGAGGCTTTAAGCAATCGCAAATCCTCTGCGTCACTAATCAACTTTTCCTCATAGTGGCTTTGTTTCTTTTTGATTTCATCACGTTTCTCCTGAATATCTCTTTCTATAGAAGGCATTTTAAGGTATTCAGTGTTTAATACATGGTTTCGCATGAGAATTCTGATTTCGAGAAATAGTATCTGGGTCTCGTATATTGTATTGAAGCTTGGTACCGTGTTGATGGTTGCGTAATTTGCAAGGTCATAGACCTTATCGAGCTGATAGATGTTTAAACCAGCCATTGCCGCCAGAGACAACATTGCAATGATAATAATCACGAAGAGTTTCTTTGAAATCTTTAACTTTGACAGCATGTTCATACGGTAATTCCTCCTTTTGATAAGTTTATATATCAACGCCTCCGGCGAAACAGCCGGTGATACTGGTCAATAGCGCAAAACAGCGAATTACCAATGAAACTCAGGGATTCTGACTGCCCAATGAATAAAATCCCCTGAGGGATTAATGCCTCGTGGAAACTCTTGATCAGACGGTCCTGCAACCGGCTTTTCAAATATATGAGCAGATTGCGGCAGCTGACAAGGTCAAGGTTTTGCTGTGCCGCTGCAGCTAGTATGTCGCGCTGCTCAAAGCGAATATTGTCCCTGAGCTGCGGCTTGACCTCGTAGTCATTGCCCCTCGGCGTGAAATATTGCTCAAGCAGCCGGCTCTCCATCTCCCGAAATAGCGTCTTACGATAGATACCTTCGGCTGCCATAGCAAGCGCTTCGGGATTGAGATCAGTGGCGGTAATTTCAATAGGATGCCGTGAAGTATCGCCACCCAATAATTCTCTGAGGATGATAGCAAGTGTATAAGGCTCCTCACCTGAGGCACATCCGGCAACCCAGGCACGAATTGGCTCGCCATCCATTTTATTATTGAGATGTCCCAAGAGCACTCGCTCCAGAGCGCTAAAGGACGCCCTGTCACGAAAGAACGACGACATAGAGACGAGAAACAGGTGCTGCAGCACATGCAGTTCCTCTGGTTCGCGGCGAATCAGCGCTTGATAGCCCTCTGCCGAGTTTATCCCCAGCGTGGACTTGCGTTTTTGCAGACGTCGCAGCAGGGTCTCTTCCTTGTAGCTTGAGAAATCTATGCCAGTGGCATCGCGCACCTGGCGCAGAAGTTGTTATAACTCAATGCGCTCTTGTTTGCTGATTATCGATTCCTCTGATTCTAAAGGCGGTGTCACACAAGTAACTCCAACAGATTTTGCTGGCGATGATATTCTAACCATTGACGGCACACCGGGGTAGAGTACTGCCAGTGCTTCACCTATATCTGCCGCCGACAGCACCCGGTCAGTCAACCCCGCATTGATGACACCAGAGGGAATGCCGTTGTGTTTTGCCTCTGCCGGGTCTTGCGCCAGCGTCAAGCCTCCGCAGTTTCTGATTGCGCGGCACCCTGTGAGGCCATCTGAACCGGCACCAGAGAGCACGATGGCAATAGCCCGCTTGCCGAGACTTGCGGCAATTGAGGTTAAGAGCGTATTAATCGATGGCGTGGACAGCTGCCCCTCTACGGGTTTATGCAGTGAGAGCGTATCGCCGCGCACTACCCCGTCCATGCTTGCAGGAATGACGTATACGTTGTCTGCCGCAAGTCGTGTGCTGGTTTGCGCTAATACCACGGGCAGTGCTGACTCGCGTTGAATCAGACGCACCACCAGCTCACTGTGCGCATTATGGGCCATATGTTGAGCCACCACATAGGCAATGCGCCCGGTTGGACTCATACGAGAAAACATCAGAAGCATGGCCTCAAGGCCGCCGGCTGAGGCGCCAACTCCAGCTACGAGCAGCTCTGAAGCCTGATGAGCAGCTGTGGCGGCGGTGGAAATCATTGCGTTTGAACCTTGTCGAGCGCTTCTATCGCTGTATCAAAGTCAAATCCGGCCATTGCGAGCTCCACGGGTTTAAGCTCAAGTGCAAGCGGGCAGCCGCCAAGTTTTTCAAGCAGTTGCCCAAGCACACTCTCTGAATCGGCGTCGCTGTCGCCAAGCAAGGCCCTTAATTTGGCAAGACTGGTTTTGATCTCATCATCTGAAATCGCAGGGACGCTGCTGACAGCGGCATCGCCCTGAGATGGGATGAGCTGCCCTATGGCAGCAATCACCGGCTGCAGCTCTGATATGGTCAGCGCCAGTTGTGCTTCGATTTCGGCATCATCTGCGTTTTCCTTACAGGCCAGTTCAAGTTTTGCGGCAGCTGCCGCCACAGCACGCGCCCCGATGTTACCGGACGTCCCCTTTAGGGTATGAGCTGCGCGTTCGGCGGCATTTGGGTCTTTATCGAAACGGGCGGCGGCAAACAGAGCGGCGAAATCCCCCATGCTGTCGTGGAATTTGACAAGCATACGCCTGTAGAACTTCTCGTTATTCATAGTGGTTGCAAGCCCTGCCGTGACATCAATGCCAGGTAAGGGGGGCAGGCCGATAGTTTCTCTTTCATCTGTGTTTATTTCAATTTTCGTCTTCGCCGTTGCGGCTGCTGCTACCGAATCCTCGGCATTTCTCGGTGTTATCCACTTAGCAATAGTGCCAAACATCTCTGCCACGTCAAGGGGCTTGGCGATATGGTCCCACATCCCGCACGTGAGCACCTTCTCACGGTCTCCGGCCATGGCGTTTGCCGTCATAGCAATAATTGGCAAGTTCTGAAATGCAGGATTTTTGCGTAGCTGCCGTGTTGCACTATAGCCGTCCATCACCGGCATCTGGCAGTCCATTAGCACCCCATCAAACATTGAATCGTGGGCAAGCGTATCAATTGCCTCCTGACCGTTTATGGCAAGCACGACCTCTATCCCGGCCTGGTTTAAGAGTTCGATAGCTATCTCCGGGTTCATCTCGTTATCTTCGACCAGAAGTATGCGCGCCCCGGCAAGTTTTGCCATTGCTTCAGCATTGTTTTCGAGCTTATCGCTGAGACGAGCTGCGGCCACATAGCCCTTGTCTAAGGCATCGCCAATTGCCTCTAAAAGCGAGAATGCCGTCACCGGCTTAGCCAGCACCGCTTTGACTGTTACTGCGCACTGCTCAGCCCTTGCCAGCATTTCGTCGCGTCCATAGCCGCTTATCATAATCACAGCAGGGGGTTTCACTAAGTTGCACTGCATAACTTTTTGAGCAGTTTCCACCCCGTCCATCTTC
>JADFXZ010000066.1:1341-11433 GCA_015233265.1 Nitrospirota bacterium | reverse complement strand
TAAAAACTATGAAAAATAATACAGCACGCCGCAATAAAATAATTAACGCGGCCTCAGGCCGCGAAGTGGTGACTGCGTGATTCGCGCGGCAAAAGACTATACCAGGGAGGTGAAAGGTTAATGACACATATATTGCGTCTTATTGTATTTGGCGTCTTTGTAGTCAGCGGTTACATATTAATTAATCCTTATGGATATACGTTTGAAGGCCCGGCGCTCGGGGCTATGGTCGGCGTTGTCGTGGTAGCATCGGAGTTTTTCTTCAGAAAGCTGCGCATAGGTAAGGTAATGGGTGGGCTTATAGGGCTTTTTATAGGGATAGTCATAGCCAAACTTATAACATACCCGCTTAGGTCACTGATACAGGACAATCGTCTCGTGTCAACTGCCATAGATGCCATATCAGCCTATGTCGGCCTGTTAATTGGTTTTACGAGGGGTGATAATCTCTCGATAGCCGGTACGGTGAGGCTTTTCAGGGGGCAGGGGGTTGAGGAGCATCTGAAAATCCTCGACACCAGCGCTATAATCGACGGCAGGATTGCCGACGTCTGCGACACCGGCTTTCTGGACGGCGTGTTTATAGTGCCGCAGTTTATACTTCAGGAGCTTCAGCATATAGCCGACTCCGCCGACTCTATGAAGAGGAGCCGTGGGCGGCGCGGACTCGATGTCTTGCACAGGGTGCAAAAACTCTCCGGCATCACAGTCAGAATCATCGACGAGGACTTCCCTAAGATAAAAGAAGTGGATTCTAAGCTGGTTGCCCTTGGCAAGATGATGAATGCCAAAATCGTGACGACCGATTTCAACCTGAATAAGGTTGCCCAGCTGCACGAGGTGCCGGTGCTCAATATTAATGAGCTGGCAAATGCCCTAAAGCCGGTAGTGCTGCCCGGTGAGTTGATGAAGGTGTTTATAATCAAAGAGGGTAAGGAATCCAACCAGGGGGTTGCCTACACGGATGACGGCACGATGGTCGTCGTGGAAGGTGCCCGCAAGTTCATCGGCAAAAATGTCGATGTCATAGTAACCAGCGTATTACAAACAACGGCTGGGAGAATGATTTTCTCCAAACCCAATATAGAATAAGATGTTTACAACGGCGATAGTGCCCGCGGCGGGGTCGGGCAGCAGATTTGGCTCTGTAACAAACAAGGTCTTCCACCCTATTGGTGGAAGACCCATTCTGATTCGGGTATTGGAGATACTGGATACATCCTGGAGCATAGACGAGGTGATTGTCGCCCTCAAAGACAGCGATAAGGCCGCTGGAAGGTCGCTTATCGAGAAAAACGGTATCAGTAAGGTAAAGAAGATTGTACGCGGTGGCCTGACGCGCCAGGAGTCAGTGCATAACGCCCTCAGGCTTATCGATAACAAGGAATCTGCCGTTGTCATTCATGACGCGGCGCGGCCTTTTTTATCTCAGGAGCTGATTATCTCTACTGTGGAAGCCTTAGAGGGCTGCGACGGTGTAGTCTCTGCCGTAAGGTTAAAGGACACAATAAAAGAAGTCAGAGACGGCTTTGCGGTAAGGACCTTAGACAGGGACATACTGGCCGCGGTTGCCACCCCGCAGGTATTTCGTTATGAGGTGATATTCGACGCCTATGAAAGGGCGGCAAGGGACGGCCTGAGCTTCACTGACGATACCTCTGCAGTAGAACACTACGGCGGCAGGATAAAGATTATCCCGGGCGACTATAAAAATATCAAGATAACGACACCGGAAGACATAATCTTCGCGGATTATCTGCTGTCAGCCACGGTAAAACGGCGCAGATGAAAAGCAGATGACAACTGGCATAGGGTACGACAGCCACCGGCTTGTCGAGGGTAGGCGCCTGATAATAGGCGGTGTTGAGATTCCCTTTGAGGGCAGGGGGCTTGCCGGACATTCTGACGCCGATGTACTGGTCCACGCCATTATTGACGCGATACTGGGGGCAGCCGGCATGGGCGACATAGGGATGAGTTTTCCAGATACTGAGGCACGCTGGAAAGACGCAAACAGCATCGGGCTGCTTACTGAGGTTTTAAGGCGTGTCTCAGGGCGCGGCCTCATGGTTACGTGGCTTGATTGTGTGGTAATAGCGCAGAGACCTCGCCTGAGGCCATATATAGATTTGATGAAACAAGCGATAGCGGGGGCTGGCATCGGCGCCGAATTAATAAACATCAAGGCAAAGACAAACGAGCAGATGGGTTTCATAGGAAGGGGCGAGGGGATTGCCGCCCTTGCCACGTGTACGATGGAGAAATGTCAAAGTGGTGAGGCGTAATTCCTTGAAAGCGCGATTGACAACGCGCTAAATCGATAAAATAAAAGACCAGAGGTGACGCGATGATCGAGACAGAGGCAGCCAGCGGCAATTCAGAGGAAACTAAGAGAAAACCTCCCATTGCCACGATTTTCATAATTGTGGCAATAGCGGCTATTGGTATATACGGCTATTTCAGCTTTACAGATTCAAATAAGTCAGGGCAGCTCCTTGTTAAAGGTTATGAGGCCCTCAAGGCCGACAACTACAAAGATGGCACAGAGATGCTCACAAAGGCGCTGGAGGCAGACCCTCAAAACGCCGACGCTTATATGCTCCGGGCCATTGCCTATGGCAAACAGGGCGCTCACAAGGAGGCCATCGCCGACCTTGATAAGGCGATTAGCATAAACCCCCGGCTCACCGAGGCATACGTCAACAGGGGCATCGCCTACGCCGCCTTGTCCAAACACACCGACGCTATTGCTGACCTTGACAAGGCGCTCCAGTTAGACCCCAAGCACAGATACGCCTACATAGCCAGAGCGCGCTCCCTTATGACTTCCGGCAATATGGCAAAAGCCATTGAAGACTACTCAAAAGCCGTCGAACTTGATCCTAACGACCCCTCACCGTTCTACAATATTGCGTGCGTATATTCCATCAATAAAGACACATCGAAGGCATGTGAATATCTAAAGAAGAGCATCGACAGGGGTATGTCGTCTTTTTCAGCGATGAAACAAGACAAAGACCTCGACAACATCAGAAATAGCAGTTGCTACAAGAAAATAATGGAAGGGAAATAACAGTGCCGCCTAAGAGCGCGCGCCCCTGCAGCCTTCCCGGAAATGCCCGCAACTGCGGCAATAGATTTGTCTTTGGTTTTGTACTGGGCTTTCTGGCCCTGGGGATATTCAATATTCTACACCACGAGATGTGGCGCGACGAGCTTGAGGCATGGATGATGGCACGCGATGCCTCAACCTTGGGCGAGCTGTTTAACAATATAAGGTATCAGGGGCATCCTGCTCTGTGGTTTTTGACCCTCTATGTGCTTGCTAAAATTACTCCAGACCCGGCGATTATGCAGTTTTTTCATCTTGGTCTGGCCGTAGGTGTTGTGTATATTGCGCTGAGATACGCGCCCTTTACAAAGCTCCAGAAAGTCCTCTTTATCTTTGGGTACTATCCGTTTTACGAGTACTGCGTAATTAGCCGCAACTATTCCTATGGACTGCTTCTGCTGCTGATTTTTTTGTCCATATTTCGCCCGGGTGTAAAAGGCAAAAATTATATTGCCCTCTCCATTGTATTGTTTCTACTGTGCCAGACTAATCCCTACGGGGCAGTTATCGCCATTGCGCTTGCCCTCATGCTCCTCTTTGAGCTGCTCTTCCTATCAGATGCGGCAAGCCCTGTAACGCCTCAAAAAAAATGGCAATTTGCGGCCTTCGTACTTATCTTTGCCTGCGGCCTTTTTATCTCAGCCAGGCAGATGCACCCTCCCAGTGACTCCGTCTGGTTTCATCCGACGTTTTTCTATGACGACAAACTCTTGATGCTGACAAAATTTCTCGAGTCAATCGCCTTTATCTGGCGCGCCTACGTACCAGTGCCGCCGTTTGACATGCACTTCTGGGGGCATAATTTCATTCGCTATTTCTTTACAGACCCTGTTAATGAAGTAAAGACGGCGGTTTTTTTATCCATAGCGCTTGCAGTTTTTTCAACGGCGTTATTTCTACGCCGTAGTACGGCATTGTTCTATTATATAGTTGGCACGTTTGGAATCACTCTGTTTAGTTATGCGATTTACGGCGGGTCGATAAGGCACTGGGGGCATTACTTTATTGTCTTTGTCTCAGCCGTGTGGCTTGCTGCCCTCTACGATGGCAAACCCTTTAAGCCGCGCATTTTAGATAAGCTCAGCAGATTTTTTGACGGCGAAAGGTCAGCCTTCTTTACATTTTTGCTTATAGTAAATGTCATTGCCGGTGTAAGCGCCAATACGCTGGACTATCTCTATCCCTTCTCGGCAAATAAGGAGACAGCCGAGTTTATCAAAGCAAAAGGATTAGACAATATGCCCATATTTGGAGATCAGGACTTTGCGGCAAGCGGTGTGGCCGCCTATTTGAACTGCCCTATCTACTACCCAGCTACACAGCGCCACGGCACCTTCGTCAGATGGGACAACAACCGCCGCGCCTTCGACGGCACAACTATCCTTAAAGAGGCGCAGCTCTATGCCCTCAACGAAAAACAAGATGTCCTGCTTGTCTTAAACTATATGATCTCCCCTGAGTCGTTTGCTCAATACGGCAACGTAATACCTGTCAGGGCGTTTACGGATAGTATGCTCTTTGCAGAGAGATTCTTCCTGTATATTATCAAATACACGCCTCACCGATTATGAAAATCCTCCAGATTATTTATGAGAGTCTCGGCAGCCCCTTTGGCTTTGGCGGCGCCGGTGTGCGGGCGTATGAGATATATAAAAGGCTCAAAGACAGGCACGAGATAACCCTTTTGTGTATGAAATACCCGGGGGCAAGGGACGGTCTTATCGAAGGCTTAAATCACTTATTTATTGGCAGCGAAAGTAAAAGCCTGACAAAAAGCGTCCTTTCTTATACGCTAAAATCAGCCCTGTTTGTGAAGAGACACGGTGGGCAGTTTGATGTGATAGTCGAGAATTTTCTGCCTTCCACACCATTTTTTTCGATACTTTTGACAAAGACCCCCGTAATTCTACAAGTTCAGGGCATTATGGAGC
Source organism: Nitrospirota bacterium (assembly GCA_015233265.1). Lineage (GTDB taxonomy): Bacteria > Nitrospirota > Thermodesulfovibrionia > Thermodesulfovibrionales > Magnetobacteriaceae > Magnetominusculus. The sequence continues at coordinate 6,390 of JADFXZ010000066.1, read as the reverse complement.
GGCACTCGATAAAGAAATTCAACCCTCTGTACTCTGTCCCCATGTTTGCGGTCGAGAGTTTTTATCCCGCCCTGTTTGATAACTGGATGTTTGTCTCAGACGTGACCGCAACGAAGGTAATGTCAAAGCACGGCATGAAAGGACGCCCTCATACGGTTATCCCAAACGGCATAGACGGCAGACTCCTGACTAATATCCCTGCCACAACCGGCAATAATGACAAGTACATTCTATTTTTCAGCAGAATCGATATTTACACAAAGGGACTCGACCTGTTAGTTGCGGCATTTAAGGACATCAACAGGCATCACCCTGATATTAAACTTATCCTTGCCGGATATGAGTTCAACAAGGCGGCAAGCCTAATCCCTCAGCATATGAGTGACAAGATACAATATGCGGGGTTTGTCACCGGGCAAGACAAGCTCTCCCTGCTTGGCAACGCACTTGTGTTTGTCCTGCCGTCGCGCCATGAGTCCTCACCGGTCAGTATACTTGAGGCTGCCGCATGCGGTGTGCCAATTGTGACCAGCGACATAGAGGAGCTGTCTTTTGTCTGCCGAAACAACATCGGGCTGACCTTTAAAAGTGGTGATAGCGCCGGGCTTGCCGGTGTCCTATTGCGGCTAATAGAAGACCAGCCCATGCGCGATAGACTCGGTGAAAACGGCAGAAACTACGCAAGGGGCTTGTTATGGGATGATATTGCAGTTAGTTTCGAGAGGTATCTGATAGAAACTGTTGGAAATTCACGGTAATAGCGGTAATTGGGGGGCATCCTTCGACAAGCTCAGGATGACTCAATTTCCATGCCGTCATCCTGTTCCATGCTGGCATCCTGAGCCTGTCGAAGGACTGCGTATAGCGTCAATGCTCCAGGTCTTTCGTGTCGATAAACGGCATATTTTGAGAAGTAACCTTTGGAAGAATCCCGTTCCACTTGTCTATGGCCTTGATTGTCGCCTCGATTCTGCGAAGTTTAATAAGGTCAGGCGATATGTTTTCTTTCTGCAGTCTGAGGGCCTCGGCCTCGGCCTTTGCCTGTGTTATCTTTTGCTCAGCCTCGATTTTGATTCTATCGAGGTCTCTTGAGGCCTTGAGCGCCAGCTGCTCGGCGGTTTGTTTTGACTCGATGGCCTCCATGAAGAGCTTTGAGAAGGAGAAATTCATTATAGAAAACTCATCTACAACGATATGGTGCTTAATCAGGCGCTCAACCAGGCCAGTCTTCATCTCCGTACTGACTATCGGCCTCTTCGTTATCAATTCCTCAGCCGTATATCTGGCCGTCACTGCCTTGACAATCTCCTGAACCGCAGGGTCGATTATCCTCTCCTTATAACTTGTGCCAATAGACTGATAGATGTCGTTTGCCTTGTCGGGAAGGATGTGGAAGTTGATAGCAATTACAGATGTAACCTCCTGCAAATCCTTTGACGAGGCATCTGCGTTTGTCTGAGCTTTATGTACCTGGACATCCATCTTGACGACTTTCTGTACAATGGGAATAAGCACATGAAGCCCCTCGTTAAGCACTATAGGCTGCACAGCCCCAAAGTTCAACACAATGCCTCTCTCACCGGCCCCTATGGTGACAAATGGATTAATAATCAGCAGCACCATTACTACAGCTATTATGATTGTGATAAACATATAGGACTTCTTTGAAACGAACCCGGGTATTTTAGGCTCAAATCCTCCGTCAAAAATTCCTCCTGGCATATTCCCTCCCTGCACGACTCGCGCGATTATGTATTAATATAACTTGCCTATGTCCTAATTCAGAAACTCGATCTTGCAGCCAAAATGCCCACTGGCACTTAGCTATGTTCGAGTATATCACAATGTGCCGTCTTTTGCAATTTACAGACATTGAGACAGGCCGCACTACTGTTGCCGCCATACCTCTATTGCTATCTCAGGGCACATTTCGGCACACATGGCGCAACCCGTACACTTTTCCATGTCATCGACCAGCGCCGGAAAGTATCCAGTGTTGTTAAACTCGGCGCTTAATCTGATGATCTTCACCGGGCACGCAGTTACACAAAACGTACAACCCTTGCACAGTTCCATGTTTATCTCTATCTTTCCTCTCATCAACCATCTCCGCCTTTTCTTAGTAGTTGCCGTGCGTGCTCCAGTGATATTTCGGTTATGCTGCCGCTTAACATGCGTGCAAGCTCCACTAGTCTGTCCTGCCCATTCAGAGTTTCTACCGTTATTGACACCGACTCCTCGGTAACGTGTTTGTGTATCTTCATGTGGTTGTCAGCCTTCGACGCTATCTGAGGAAGGTGTGTGACACACAGTACCTGCCGCCTGGTCGACAAGTCCTTTAATTTATCGGCAACGCGTTGTGCCGTCTCCCCTCCGATTCCAGCGTCAACCTCGTCAAATACCAAGACCGGTATGTCGTCGTATTCGGCAAAGGCGCTCTTTAAGGCAAGCATCACGCGCGATAGCTCACCGCCTGAGGCTATCTTTTGCAGCTGCTTCAGTGGCTGCCCAGGGTTGGCCGTAAAGAGAAACTCCACTGAGTCTGCCCCGTCGTGAAGCAAAGCCATCGAGCCGTCCTCGTTTCTATTTTGTGTGAGGCATATCTCAAATCGAGCCTTAGGCAGGGCCAGCATCTTTAGTGTCCCGGCTATCTCGGACTCAAGTCGCCTGGCTGTGGAGGCCCTCTGCTTTGAGATCAGATCCGCCTCAGCCTCAAGAAGCGTTTTTGCCGATGTTATCTTATCTTCAATTGAATCGAGCTTTTCTATTACCCCTGTCAACTCGTCAAGCTCAGCAGCGGCGCTGTCTCGCAATTGCAGCACAGCCTCGAGCGTCTCACCGTATTTTCTCTGCATTTTTCTTATCGTCTCAAGACGGGTTTCAATTGTATCAAGGCGCTCCGGAACAAAATCTATGTTGTCCTTGTAACGGCGAAGCATCACGGAAAGCTCTTTTACATAGGATTGAGTCTCCCGTGCCATCGAGAGAATCTCATGCGTGCTTTCGTCTATTTTGACCAACTTCTCAAGGGCATCAACAACGACCGCCGACTGGTCTTCCATCGCACCGTCTCTTTTGTGCAGTACCTCGTAGGCGGTCTCGCTCAACTCTTTAAGCGTAGTCAGATTTGCAAGGACGGTGCGCTCCTTTGACAGCTCATCCGCTTCCTTTACATCAAGGTCGGCCGCGTCAATTTCGTCAATCTGAAATTTAAGGATTTCTATGCGCTTGTCCCTGTCTTCGATATTTCTGGCAAGATTTTCCCTTTCGGACAGCAGGGCGCGGTACGCTCCAAGGGCTGCTGAATATTGCCTGACGGCATTGTCTATCTTGCCAAATGAATCAAGCAGACGCATCTGTTTAGTTTTTGACATCAGGCTCTGGTTTTCGTGCTGGCTGTGTATGTCCACAAGTGTGGCTCCAAGCTCGGCAAGGGTCGCTATCCCCACAGAGGAGTCATTGACAAAAGAGCGATTTTTCCCCGTGCCTGATACAACGCGCCGGATTATCAGCCCATCTGAGACGTCGATGCCCAGGGCCTCGGCCATCTCACTTTTTTCAGCATCGAATATGGCCTCTATCGTTGTCTCCTTTGCACCTGTTTTAATAAAGTCAGTCTGCCCGCGCTGCCCCAGAATCAGCCCCAAGGCGTCGACCACTATGGATTTCCCCGCCCCGGTCTCTCCAGTTAATACATTAAGACCCTCATGGACAAACACCCTGAGTTCGTCTATCACCGCAAATTTTTTTATGAATAATTCCCTAAGCATATTAAATGCACACGTACCACAGACGTGAGACTCCTATAGCATAACCTAAATACAGCGTCAAAGTAAAACTGTGATTGCACCCATGGCACAACGCCAATGTTGACAAAATCCCGTGCGGAGGTATTTACTATAACAACAATGTGAATCAGCTTTTTAACGGCTTAGAGGAGGTTGGATGTGGTCATCGATAAAAAGACGCTCAAGGGCGGGTTTGCCGCTTGTGCGGGTTCATATTTCAGATTGTTTAAGCAGTCTGAAATAAAACATGCCCTAACCGTATTTTTATACCATGACGTGACTTACTCACCAAGTGAATTCAGTAAAATGTATAATTTAAACGTCCCCCCTGATCTCTTTGACTTCCAACTTAAGTACATAAAAAGTTGCTTTAACGTAATTACACCCGATGAGTTGATCAGAGGGGAGATTCCACCGCGCGCAGCTATGGTAACATTCGACGATGGCGTGAAGGGATTTTTCTCCGACGCCGCCGAAATTATCGAACATAACAAAGTGCCAACCGTCATTTTCCTTAACACTCAACCGGTCTCTGGTGTGATATTTCGTTCAGGGCTTATTACCTATCTCTGCGTAAAAGAGGAGGGATTTAAGGAATACCTGATAAATGCCGTGGGTAAGGGAAATCTCATATCTCCGCTGTTTCTTAACTGCACAAGGGCGATTGTGGACTCTTATGTGCAGCGCTGCGGCAAGGATTTCAAAGAGGCCGTAGAGGGATTTGTCGGGCAGTTCGCATCTGATGATGACCTTAAAAAGACATCAGAAAGTAAATATATCTACTATGGAAACCATCTGTATAACCACGATGTGGCCTTAACCCTGTCTGATGATGAGTTAAGAGAATCCTATATGAAAAATATGGAGGTACTGCTGACCTTCAAAAACTTCACAAATCTCTTTGCGTTCCCATTTGGTCAGCCCCGTACAACCTTCTCCGAAAGACAAATCGACCTCATTGTGTCTTATGGCGCAAAGAAGGTCTTCTCTTCCTATCCCGTAATCAACTACAATCCATTGAACTCCTACCTGCACAGGATAGACCTCACAGATTTTAACGATACAAGGAGCAAAATCTGGTACCAGGTATTCTATGCCGGAATAAGGAATAACTCTATTTTTAAATCACTTAAAAAAGCCCTGTCCAAGTGAACAACAACGACACACTGACAAAGAACATAACTCGTTACGCGGCAAGCAACATGTTTCAGCGGGCGTGTGGTATCGCCAATACCTTTATTAAACCACGACTCCTTCCTCC
>JADFXZ010000066.1:709-1260 GCA_015233265.1 Nitrospirota bacterium | reverse complement strand
GTTTTACCATCTTCCTTACCACAAATCAAGAGATGAGACCACGCAGTGCAATCTCATCAAGTCAGCCGTCTTTTATGGCTCGATGTTTCTGTCCGTAATTATTGCCGCCGGCGTATGGATTTACGCCTTCGCCGCTTCTACAACTAAAATAGAACAGGCCGGACTTCTGTCTATTGGGATTATTATCATTCTGAATTGTGTCTTTGATTTCCAGTTCAATGAGATAAGCGCCGATAAACGATTCAAGCTGATTAGCTCTATTAACTACAAAAGATCTGTCATTGCCGTGGTTGTAAATGCCGTATTAATCTACTATCTGAGTATCTACGGCCTTTATATTGCCACATTATTGTCAGTTCTTATAATGGTTGTTTATATTGCCAGAGTATCGCCGATTAAGTTAGTCGAACCGTTTAAGAAAGAGGTATTTTTCGAGCTGATTAAAAAGGGGCTGCCTATACTGGTTTATAATGTGTCTAATGACCTTATCAGCTCTATTGACAGGATTGCAATTGCGTATTTCCTGGGCTTAAAAGAACTGGGGTATTATG
>JADFXZ010000066.1:0-585 GCA_015233265.1 Nitrospirota bacterium | reverse complement strand
TAGGCCGCTAGCGTATACATCTCATTTCATGCCGTTTATGCTGGGACCCGCGTTTTTTCTAATCGTCCCCTTTGTTCACCTTGTGCTGCCCAAATATATCAACGGCATAGTGCCGACACAGATAGTGACCATAGGGAGTTATTTCTTCGCGCTTGCCTTCATAGCTCGCGGTATTATTGTCGCACATAATAAGCAGTTTCAAGCCTCGCTGTTGATATGTGCCGTGCTGGCTGTCAATGGACTTTTGGCGGTGTCTTTTATCCTGTTGGGCTATGGCACGGCTGGCGTTGCTTGTGGCAGCGCTCTGTCATTTTTTATACTATTTATCGTGCTTTATCTATATGTCAGGAGCTTTTACAGTGACATATCTGTATTGTTATGGTTGACAAAAATAAATGATATTTTTATCATATTTCTTGTTATGAGCAGCATCATTGCCGCACTTGCCTATGGCGTGAGTGTCGTTGCTATACATAAATATATTGCCGCCGTTCTGGCAACAGCGCTCTACTTTCTATCCATGTATGGTGTTTCCGCCTACATGAATCCAGGCTTTTTGCATGCTAAGATGTTAAATCTTATAAA
>JADFXZ010000180.1 GCA_015233265.1 Nitrospirota bacterium | reverse complement strand
TTTAAAGAAATCCCTGAAATCGGTTATCGTCTTTGACATAAGATTAAGCTGAGCCCTCAAAGATATCAGAGAGATGGAGAATAAGGCCGGCGTAGAGGAAAAGTACAAGGTGAAGGTCATTATGACCACGGCCTATGACTTGCAGGAAGAGAAAGACGAGGCTTTTGAGTGGGGTTGCACGGAGTACCTCGTAAAACCTATAGACAAGAATAAACTGCTTGACCAGTTAAAAAAATACGGCTTCGTCGAATAATTTGGCTGGGGCCCCCCGGACTTTGCACAATGACCGCCAAAAGGCCTGTTCACTGGGGGAGCGCCGGGGGGCCGTGCGCGTTTGGCGGCTGCCGATAATATCCCATGAAACTCAATCCATTTGACGGGCTGCTATATATTTCTATGAGGATTCTTAAGTGCTTCGATAAAAGGGATGCCACTGCTGGCAGCTTCCGCCCCACCGGAGTAAGAACAATTTTAGTAATATCATCAACCGCTCTGGGTGATACGCTGATGTCAACACCCGCCATAAAGGCAGTCAAAGCACGCTATCCGCAGGCACACATCACTGCGTGTATTAACGTAAAGTATGCTGAACTCTTTGCTGGAAATCCTCATATAAACGACATTGTGCCATATTACGGCGGCTACAGAAAATTTCTGGAAACCGCAAATGCCCTGCGCCGAAGCCGCCCTGAGCTTGCCCTTATTTTCCACGGCAACGAGCCTCAGGCTACACCGCTTGCCTATATGTCCGGGGCGCGGCATATTTTTAAAATACCAATATCGCGGCAGTATGGCTTTCTCTTGAGTAATAAATCAAACGGATTCGATGACCCGTGGAAACACCACGCCATTGACGTAAGGCTAAGGACGGCCTCCTTTGCTGACTGTCACTCAGATGACAAATCCATGGCTCTCGATACCGATGCCGAGGCACTGACACACACACGGGCTGTCCTGTCAGCGCATGGTCTCAAAGACGCCCGTCCCATTATCGGCCTTCAACCCGGCGCCGCCCAGCTGTACAAGGCATGGCCAGAGGGGCATTTTATTGAACTAGCTAAGCGGCTTCTCCATCTCTACCCGGAGGCTTGTGTTGTCGTCACAGGCTCACCCGATGAGCGCCGCTTATGCGGCAATATAGCCGCGTCGATAGGCAAGGGGGCGGTTTCACTTGCCGGGGCATTGACCATTAAGCAGCTTGCCGCCCTCGTTTCCCTTCTTAGCGTTCTGGTGACAAATGACACCGGCACTATGCACATCGCCATAGCCCTCGGCACAAGGACAGTATCGCTGTTTTGTCCTTCCAACCACTGGGGAACGGGGGCGATTACGCAGCGTCACCTGCACAGGATAATCAGCGCCGAGCGCCCGTGCAACCCCTGCGTTACGAAAAAATGCAAGATCCCGCACTGCATGGCCGCCATAAGTGTTGAGCACTGCCTCCTGGCAGTTCAAGATTCACTCAAAGACGCAATGACTGCCCATGTGATGACAAATTGATATGAAAATCGCTATCTATAATCTGACGACCACTACGAAGGCTGGCGGCGTAGAGTCCTTTACGCTTGGCATGGCCGCGGCACTTGCCAAAAGAGGACATACTGTAGATATATACGGAGGCAGGGGTGATATTGCTGATATGCCGCCCGGCGTGGGGGTGTTTACCTATCCATATCTGAACCGCGGCAGTGTCCCGAACTTTGGCTCAAGGTTTAAGAAATTAGTTGAACGCCTCTCGCTGAGTCTCTTTGCCCTTGTCCCAATGATACGCGCCAGATATGACATCATATACATCCACAAGCCGTATGACCTGCCGGCGGCGCTTTTGGCCTCGGCAGTATCAGGCGCTCATGTGGTGTTTAACTCCCACGGGACGGAGTTCTTTCCCTGTTACCGCTTTATGGTCGCACGTCTTTACAGGTTTTTCTCGTGCAGCCTCTACAACGCATTCGATGTCGAGCGCTATACTGGCATAAGGCCAGTCGTGCTATATAACGGCATAGACACGGACAGGTTTAGACCACTGCCAAAGAGCACGCAACTGATAGAAAGGCATTCTTTGAAGGACGCTCTCGTGCTGATAAGCATATGCCGCCTTGTTGGGTGGAAGGGCTTGCAGTATGCAATTGCTGCCCTGGCCCACATTGATAAGTCCTTGTCTGTAAAATATTTTATTGGCGGCGAAGGGCCTTATGAAAAACACCTCAGACAGTTGGCCGATGAGTTAAATATCTCGGAAAGGGTGGTGTTTCTTGGGCGGCTTCCCAGTGCCGAGATCCCCGCATACTACTGCACAGCCCATGCGGCGCTATATCCCAGCGTGGCAGATGAGACGTTTGGCATATCGATAGCCGAGGCGATGTCTTGCGGCGTACCGGTTGTGGCGACAAACGTTGGCGGCATCCCTGAGGTCGTTGCAGAAAATACGGGTATATTAATCCCTCCGAAAGATGATTTGGCAATTGCGAGGGCTATCGATACATTACTCCTTGATGAACCAGCCAGACAACGCCTTGGCGCAAACGCCGCAGATGGATTGTCGACAATTTCGACTGGGGTGTGATAGCCGCAAGGTTTGAAAAAGAAATCGGCGGCAGCATCTGATGCCTAAAAAGATATTAATGGCAGCCGCCCCCGTTCACCCCGTCCCGCCACTGAAGGGGGCGGCAGTTGAGATGTGGATATATGAAGTCTCAAAAAGGCTCATTGGATATGAGCCGCATGTTGTGTGCCTTGCCGATGACTTCTACCCGGACACCGAATATAAAGACGGCATATTTTTCCACAGAATTCGCTTTGGGAGACTCTACAGGCGGCTGTTTCAAAAGCTCACGCGGCTTGACCCGTTTTCATACAACGACAGAATACTCAAATTGATAAAAGAAATCTCACCTGAAATTATCCATATGCACAACTCGATAAAGCGCTTTGCCCCTCTGATTAATGCCATTAGAAATGGCGGCCTGACACGGACTATGCTCCACGTACAGAATGAATTTCCTATCGAAGAGCCGCTAACTGTCGATGCATTTACCGGATGCAGCCAGTACATAATGAATCACTATGCGGCGAAACGCATCACCGCCGCCCACAGGTTTTGTATTTATAACGGTGTAGACCTTGAGAGATTCAGGGATTTTCGTGACGCACCCGACGTAAGGGATGCCATTCGGGGACGTTTTGGCATTGGGAAAGATGACTTTGTAGTGTTATTTGTCGGACGTGTGTCGCCTGAGAAGGGGGTTGAGCATTTCATCGAGGCTGCCTCTATTGTTAAAAAGAAGCGAGGATTAGAGGGCGTTAAATTTTTCGTCATCGGTGAGATACAAAAGGGAAGCGGCGACAGGGCCAATTACGCCAGAGCGATAATGGAAATGGCAGCTGGCTCTTCTGTGACGTTTACAGATGTCTTCACGCCATCGAGAATTCATCTTTTGTACCTGCTTGGGGATATGTTCGTCCTGCCGTCGAACTTTGACGACCCGTTTCCCTTTGTGGCGCTTGAGGCAATGGCCACAGGGCTGCCGCTTGTTGCCAGAAAAAAGGGAGGCCTTCCTGACTATATAATAGACGGCGTAAATGGTCTCTTCGTGGATGAGCACAATGTGGCGGTCAGCATCGCCGAAAAAATAGAACTCCTTGCAAACGACGATTCCCTGAGGGACTCAATCGGTAAGGCCGGAAGGCGCACGATTGTGGAGCGCTTTTCATGGGAGAAAATCGCGGAAGAAGTCGAAACCGCTTATAGTAGTTTAGGTTCCATTATTTGACAAACGTATTAAGTATTTTGGTATAATGTATTTATGGTAGCAACAATTGACACACTAAAAATGTTCGAGCGCCTCAAAGGGGCAGACCTCAGCGAAAGGGCCGCTAAAGAGATATCTGAAATATTTAGAGAAATAGTAGAAGGCCGCTTGGTAACAAAGAAGGACCTCGACGAATCCTTATTATTGACTGAACGCAGGTTGGAATCGTCGATTGAAAAGACAAGGCAGGGGTTGGAATCGTCGATTGAAAAGACAAAACAGGGGTTGGAATCGTCGATTGAAAAGACAAAGCAGGGGTTAGAATCGTCGATTGAGAAGGTAAGGCATGAATTAAAGGATGAGATACATAAATCAAAGTCGGAACTTGAACTTAAAATGGAAGCCATAAGGGTGGAAATCGAAAAGTCTAAATCGGATACAATTAAATGGGTTGCCGCTATGATGGCAGCTCAGGCAGGGGTTATTGCGGCAGTGATTAAGCTCATAGGGCTGTTTGGAAAGTAGAGACATTTGGCATTTGACTGTCCAGGTTGGACTGGCGGCTGCGTAATGATTAACCCCGAAACTGCAAAATCCACACGTGTTTCATACAGCGCTATCCTTTTAGGAGCGCTAACTGTGTTGAGCCTCTTCCGGGTATGTTATATACTTTGGGGGCCTCTCGATTTAAGCCCTGATGAGGCGCTCTACTGGGACTGCACACGAAGGCCGGAGCTGAGTTATTACACCAAAGGCCCGCTTATCGTATACCTTATGCTCCTTTCGACGCATGTCTTTGGGACGACTGTGTTTGGTGTGCGTGTGCTGGCGGTTGTTTTTTCAG
>JADFXZ010000179.1 GCA_015233265.1 Nitrospirota bacterium | reverse complement strand
CTTCCAGGTACCCAAGAAGACAGACGATGGAAGGCCATATCTTTGCGCAGTTCAGATAGACTGGGATCGCAAGGCAATAGCCCCTGGCGCCGAACATATCATGCCTAAAGAGGAAGCACCGGCCAAGAAATAACACAGTAATCTAAATAAGGCATATACCGGTGCAGCTGGACACGGCGTTGCACCGGTATTTTTTTTTGCGTCCTGGCTTTTACTGAAAACGCTTTCATTAAGCCGACTCATAATGTTATACTTTGATTACCAATGTCATTTAATTTATCGGCTTTAGCATATAAAAACATTCGCAGAAAGTTCTTTCGTAGCATGGCAATTGCCGCTGCCGTAATGGTTGTGGCTGCTACGCTGTTTTCTGTCACTACCGTAATGGATTCGGTAGAGACAAGCCTTGCGCGCGGCACTAAACGCCTTGGTGCTGATGTGATGGTAGTCCCGGCTGCTTCTGAGTCTAAGGCGATGGCGTCGCTGCTTGCCGGTGAGCCTTCAACATACTACATGGACAGGGGCATAGAAGAAAAAATAAGGAAAATCGAAGGCGTAAAAAAAGTTGCTGGACAGTTATATCTTAAAACAGCTACCTATAAGTGCTGCTCTACAGGAGATATGTTCATTGTCGGGTTTGAGCCTGACAACGACTTTACGATAACACCGTGGCTTTCTGAGAGCCTGAAGAAACCCATCGCACCGCGGGAGGCAATTCTGGGACGCTCCATACCGGCATACACCACAGGGTCGAGCTTTCAGGTATTTGGCAAGGTAATTACAATCATAGGGTTGCTGGAGGCTACAGGAATGCAGTTTATAGACAACGCCCTTTACATGCCCATTGATTCATTTAAGGGAATGGTCGAAACTTCAGACAATGGCACTTTTAACATATTTGACAGGATTAACAACGAAATATCTGCGATACTTGTCCAGACAGACCCTGAGTATGCGCCGCGCAGAGTGGCAATATTTATCGAGAGCAGGATAGAGGGCGTAAAGGCAATCGTCTCCGAGGATGTGACGGCCTCTGTCAGAAAACAGCTTTTCACGCTCTTAAAGAGCATTCTCTCTATCACAGTAATACTATGGATAATGTCTGTGCTGCTTATCAGCGTGGTATTCTCTATGATAGTAAACGAGCGGCAGCGTGAGCTTGGCCTTCTACGTGCACTAGGGGCAAAGAAACGGGACATATTCAAGCTGATAATTGCTGAGGCGGCAGTGCTGTCTATGGCCGGCGGGCTAATCGGCGTAAGTCTTGGAGGGCTTTTCCTCTACTTATTCAGAGGACAGGTAAAGGCCGCCCTCAATGTCCCCTATATGTGGCCGCAGCCATTGAATCTGGTATTATTAGTGTTGATATGCCTGTGTGCATCGCTTCTGACCGGTACGCTTGCGGCCCTTTATCCAGCTCTCAAGTCGATGAGGATGGAGCCATATGCGGCAATCAGAGGAGGGGAGTGATTATGTTAGAGATTACGGCGGTCAGGAAGAACTATAAAATAGGCAATGACATTGTTAAGGCTGTCAACAACGCTGGCTTTAAAGTCGAAAAAGGCGACTCTATTATGATCTTTGGTCATTCGGGAAGCGGTAAGACTACCTTATTAAGCATCATAGGCGGCCTGACCAGACCGGACTCGGGGACTGTTAAATATGGAGATACAGATTTGTGGTCTCTGTCTGACAATGAGTTGTCAGAGTTCAGGAACAGGCGGATTAACTTTATCTTTCAGTTTTCAAGCCTTATCCCGACGCTGACCGTGCTGGAGAACATCCTCCTTCCGACGGCGTTTAATAAGTCAGGGGATAGAAATCGCAATTTTGACGCCAAAGACCTGCTGACAATGGTGGGACTCAAGGACAAATTTAACGCCTATCCATCGCAGTTAAGCGGCGGGCAGCAGCGCCGTGCCGCCATTGCGCGGTCGTTTATCAACAATCCGGAGATAATCCTCGCGGATGAGCCAACCGGAGACCTCGACGAAGAGACGGAGGCCGAGATGCTCGCTCTGTGCAAAAGTATGAACGTGGATAAGGGCATCACCTTTATCATCGTCACACACAATACCGATATTGCCAAACAGTGCAACAAGCACTTTGTCATGAACAGGGGCATTTTAACGCCAAAGGCAATGGGCTAAAATCATGCCGCAGCCACTCTCACGTTACCTCTTGCCGTCCTTGGCATTATCCATAGCCATATTGGCGTGCAGCCAGCGGCAGTTAGAATATACTCATGTGCAAGACCATGACGGCGCTGTAACTATCCCGCTTAAAGGACTCAATGACGGCGATGTGCACTTCTTTACATATCAATATAACGGCACGAACATCAATTTCTTCGTGAGAATGGACGGCAAGGGCAACCTGCACGCACATTTTGATGCCTGCTTTACATGCTACAGCAAAAAAAAGGGTTACGCGGTAGAAGGGACGCAGATAATTTGCCGCGATTGTAAGACAAAATTCCTGCTCAAGGATGAGAAATGGGTAAATCAGGGCGGCTGCGTTCCCATCGATTTAACCAGCGAGATTATCAGGGATACCATGGTGATTCAAAAGGAAAAGATAGTCAAAGGCGAACGATTTTTTAAATAGGGGGCCAAAAGAATGAATAAACGAATCAATAGATATTATTATACGCTTATACTTGTTTTGTTACTTAGCGCCACTGCCGCCGCTGTGCCGCCTGCCCCGTGGGAGGCCGACGAACTCATAGGCAGTGCAGCCGCTGATTTTACATTAAAGACTGTGGACGGCAAGGATTTCTCCTTATCTTCGCTGCGGGGAAAGACAGTTTTAATTAACTTCTGGGCTACGTGGTGTCCGCCCTGCATAGAAGAACTACCGTCTATGAATAAGTTATATCTGAAATATAAACAAAAGGGACTTGAAGTCGTGGCAGTTGGCCTTGACAACTCGCCCGCGAAGGTGAAGAAATTTGTCGCAAAAAACCCTTTTAATTTCACCATAGTCACAGACCCTGATAAACATGTCGCAAAGAAACTCTATAAGGTCTCCGCCCAGCCCACGACATACTTGATAAACACCGAAGGGAAGATTGTACAGAAATACTTCGGCAGCGTAGATTGGTCTGATGACAAGGTTCAGAAAGAAATACAGGCTTTGTTGAAATAATATTGCGATGAAGGAAAGCTCATTGATTGATAACTTCGTGTCCTTTGTGCGTCCAGAAAGCCAGTGAGCTTGAATCTTTATGACGAACCCATTGTCTCAAATATCTTCCAGAAGATAAAAGCGCTTACACAGCAACCGCGCCCCAATGGCCGCGTCAAGCTTATAAGGGGCATGGACACCGCTGGCGTCTTCGGGTCTGGGACTACAGGGTCATCAATTGAGTTGATGACCGGAATGCAACACTCGATATAATTTCTGTAAGTCACGGCACGTCAGGCATACAGATAGGTTGAAGAGTATTCAATCTCCCGCCTTCATCTCAGTGTTTTTGCTATATCCTGTTTCAACATATCTAATGACAACTGCGAAATAGTCGCGCTCTTATTCTTTCGTTTCAATATCTGAGATATGCTGCCAATGGGATTTTTCATAATATCCTGAAAGGTTATATCCTTTTGCTGTTTTGTCAGCATTTTAAATTCAAGCATTGTAAGCAGATATACTATTTCCTTGCTCTTCCTTTGTACCTCTTCAAAATCTATCTGTGCCTGTGCATCATATCTTGCGCTTAGACTGGGGCTATTATGCCATTTAACTACTTTTTCCGCCGTAACATGAAACATCTTGTGCTCTTGCTCCAGGGAGTTGATCTCCTGTATATCGCCATATAATCTCAGGGCATTAGTATAGAGCCACACGCCCAACTCACATTCATTATAATTCCTTATATTGATTGTTAAATTTCTTTTTTGCAACGCTAATTCCAGCTGATAAGCCCACTCAATATGTGTTATCCGAGCTAGTGTTATATCTATCATGGTGTATGACCTCCCTTGTGTCTCAAGTTAGACAGCCTTTTGGCTGCCGATAATACATTGAAATCCCGTATGACCCCGAACCATTACGGCCTCTGTCATAAGTTTTGCTGCCAGCTTCAGAACTACAGACCACACTCTACCACACCATCTCAACCTTAGTATTACAAACGTCAGCCATATCTCACTATTCTTGCACTGTGGCCATGTTTTTCAACAAAAAGTATCCCACGGCGGCACAAGCACCTACTAAAAGAATTAGACCTCATGCCCCAAGTCCAAGACCCAGCCCCAGCGGCTTGTTTGGCCGCGGCAAGCCCCGGCACCTTACCTATCGTACAAGTTCCTAACGGCATAATTATTTCCTCCTTTACAGTACATCTATTGTCAGCTTTTCAGCCGCCGCTCTTCCCTCCGCTTGTATCTCACAGCGTAAGGCACATTACTTGATTTTGCAAGTTGTACAACAAGTAGATACACCCAATATTTTGTATATCAGGCAAATACCCACAAAACCTGTCAATAGAGGTATAGCGCCTACCGCTCCCCACCAGCTCTTAAAATACACACCTGCCGCTAATAAGCTCCCCACGACAGCCGCGGCAACGGCGATGAACAAAACACGCATTAACCTTCTCTCAACCT
>JADFXZ010000178.1:2745-4608 GCA_015233265.1 Nitrospirota bacterium | reverse complement strand
ACTCATATCCCAGTGGCTTGAGCGAGAGAGGCACATCGGCTATGAAGTTCTGGGCTTTCTGGACGATGAGACTGATAGAACCGGCACATATATCGACGGCAAGAAGGTCTTCGGGCAGGTCAGGCACTATACCAGATTCATAAAAGAACTCCAGATCAATACCATTATCATAGCCATGCCGTCTCTTGGCCCGGATAAGATCTCCCGGCTGGCCTACGAGGTTCAGCAAAAGGTGAAAAACACGCTGATTGTCCCCAATCTCTACGGCATAGCGCTGTTAAACACCGAGCTTCTGCATTTGTTTTACGAGGAGATATTCCTGTTAAAGGTCAAAAACAATCTGAAGTCCACGTCCAACAGAATAATAAAACGGGCATTCGACCTTACGGTAGGCATCGTGCTGCTGCCATTTTTGCTGTTATTAATGGCTGTCATAGGGATTATCACTAAACTCACATCGCCCGGGCCGGTGATATATAAGCAGCAGAGAATAGGAATAGGAGGGCGGTCATTTAACTGCTACAAGTTCAGGACGATGGTTGAGGACTCTGAGAGAATATTAAACGAATTATTGCAAAGTAACCGCGATATGAAAGACGAGTGGGACAGGCACTGGAAACTCAGCAATGACCCGCGCATCACACCCATTGGGATGTTCCTGAGGAAGACATCCCTTGACGAGCTGCCACAGATTATAAATGTTCTCAAGGGTGAGATGTCCCTTGTTGGGCCGCGGCCATATCTGCAGAGGGAGATGTACGCCATAGCTGACGACATCGAAGACATTACGAAAGTACCGCCGGGCATTACGGGGCTGTGGCAGGTATCAGGCAGAAGTTCTACCACGTATGAACACAGAATCAGACTTGACATCTGGTATATGATGAACTGGTCTTTAGGGCTTGACTTGTATATCTTGTTAAGAACCATAAAGGTCGTATTATTTATGAAGGGGGTACGTTAAAGTGAAAGAAACAGTGTTAATGTGCATCGTGTCGATAGTATTGGTATCTCTGGCGGGGGCAGCCCAAGCGGGTCAGCCATCAGGGTCGATTTTTCAGAAGATTAAGTCTGCCTATGACTCATTTAAGGACGTCAGCGGACGGTTTTCACAGGTGAGCAACATCAAGGAACTAAACAAAGAGATGACATACGAAGGGTCGTTTCGCGTCAAGCCGCCCACAAAGATGTCATGGCGCTACGAGGGTGACGACGAGCAGGAGGTCTACATAAACGACGAGGAGCTAACGATATACAAGAAAAAGCACAATCAGGCGATGCGCTCAAAAATCGACGAGGCCGCAATAGCCCAAACCCCGCTTGCACTGCTGCGTGGTCTCAAGGACATAGAAAAAAACTATGACAGCACGGAAAAAAACAACATCATGCGTCTAACACCCAAAAACACTTCGCAAAATGTTAAATACTTCGACGTCTATCCATCGAAGGACGCTGGCTTTCCGATTAAGAAGATAATGTTCTTCGACAAAAACGACAACACCATAGAACTCACCCTGCAGGGTGTGAAGATAAACGCTGGCCTCTCAAACGAGCTGTTTCAGTTTAATCCACCGGAGGGGGTTACGATTATTGACAACTGATAGCAGGCGGACGCTATGACAGATGCGATACTTGCAATAGACACGTCATGCGACGACACATCGGCAGCGGTGGTAGCCGCGGGATGCGTGATAATGTCAAATGTCGTCTCGGGGCAGACCGCGGTACACGAGAGGTTTGGCGGAATAGTGCCGGAGCTTGCCTCACGCAGGCATCTTGAAATTATAGCTGGCGTTGTTGAAGAGGCGATGACAGGAGCCGCACTGCCCTTTTCCGAACTCAGCGCTATAGCCGTATGCAAGG
>JADFXZ010000178.1:2231-2725 GCA_015233265.1 Nitrospirota bacterium | reverse complement strand
CACTTATTGTAGGGACGGCCTTTGCCAAGAGCCTGAGCTATTGCCACAAGCTGCCATTGATAGGAGTAAACCACCTTGAGGGGCACATCTGCTCAGCTTTTTTAAAAGAGGGGGAGCCGGTTGAGCTGCCGTTTATCTCGCTTGTTGTCTCTGGCGGGCACACGAGTCTCTACAGGGTGGATGGACGGGGGCGATACAAAGAGCTGGGCAGGAGCCGTGATGACGCAGCTGGTGAGGCGTATGACAAGGTGGCAAAGATGCTGGGTCTGGGGTTTCCCGGAGGCCCTGTTATTGACCGCCTTGCAAAGGCCGGCAACCCGCGCGCGATACAGTTTCCACGCGCGTATATGCGCAACACGCTGGACTTCAGCTTCAGCGGTCTGAAGACCGCCGTAAGGAATTATCTTGCCAATAACACAGGTAAGCACTCAACAGAAGACATCTGCGCATCTTTTCAGGCAGCTGTCATAGATGTCCTGATAAGGAAGATTCAG
>JADFXZ010000178.1:0-2215 GCA_015233265.1 Nitrospirota bacterium | reverse complement strand
CCGCGCAGGAGGTAGTCACATCATCCGCGCTCTCAGGCGGTGTAGCGGCTAACGACGCCCTGCGGGGCAGGCTCACCCAACTAAAGGCAATCAAGACCTACTGCCCGCCCAAACCGCTGTGCACAGACAACGCCGCCATGATAGGGGCAGCCGCCTATGAACATTTCTTAAAAGGCGAATTTGAGGACTTATCCCTCAACCCGAGGGCATATCTGCCGGTAGGGTAAACTGCAGGTTTATACTAAAATAGAGTTTATCGAGGTATAGGTATGTCCAGCCATAGAGAGCTTCGCCACTGTCACTTAGAAACAGCCAAACTCCTACTTCTCATTGAGTATCTTCTCAAATTCTACGATGAGCAACGGGACATCCACGGCAATCCAGATGATGAAACCAGTATTGATAATTTCAAATGCGTTTGCCAGTAAGCGTCTAAATAACCACACCCGTTGGTTTACCGCCAAGCGCATCCCTATCTACATATTGAGGCAGCAGGGATTTATAGTCGTCTTCATTCTTAGCATATGGCAGCCGTTCAAAGATATAGCGTAAATATTTATAAGGCTCCAGCTTGTTTGCCTTGGCTGTTTCTATCAGGCTGTACAAGGCGGCACTTGCCTCAGCACCGCGTGGATGGCCGGAGAATAACCAGTTCTTACGACCTGAGACAAACGGCCTTATCGCATTTTCAGCCAGGTTGTTGTCAGGTTTTAATCGGCCATCTTCTATATAACGCTCAAGTTTAGCCCATTGGTTCAGCGTATATCTTATCGCTGTACCTAATAAACCCTTCGGCGGTGTTGCCTTCTCTCGTTCTATCAACCATAATCAAAATTCCTCAAGCAGCGGCTGTGCCTCTATCGCCTCAACAAACTTACGCCGCGCATGTGCCCAACAGCCAACATGTACTATCCCTTCTATTGATTCAAGGTAATCATACCCTGCGTATCCATCAGTCTGCACATACCCCTCATACCCTGACAGAAAACTCCGGGCCACATCCCCCGCGCGTGTCATTGTGATACTGGTAGATTAATGCCGGTTTCTCAGGTTCCCCTCCCCGAAATATCCACATGTAGGACTTCGTTTTGTCAGACCGTCCCTCTTCTTTCATCACCTGCACCGTTGTCTCGTCTATATTGATTACCGGCCCAGACCTTATCTCTCCTATTAGCAGTTTTATCAGGAGCATACATTTCTGCGCCGCTTGTATCGCCCAGTTGGCCATCGTAGCCCGGCCAAGCTCCACTCCTCGTATGTTAGGGTAAGTGCATATGTTATTCTATGATGTGGGTATTTGGATAAAGATGCAACAGCCCGTTCACCCCTAGGGCATCAATAAGCCCGTAGAATAGCTTGGTGCGTTGCATCTATACTAAAACGAACCCGCACGGTTGCATGGGGATAGTACCCCGAATCTGCGAGGATGGGAGGTTATAGAAAATGAACGAATGTTTTGCAGGTATCGACGTGTCTAAGGCCACACTGGATGTTGTCATAAGACCGTCTAATGAGCACTGGACGGTAAACAACGACGAGAAAGGATTTGCGGAGATTATTGAACACCTGAAAGGCGTAAAATTAGTGGTGTTAGAGGCAACAGGGGGCTTGCAAGTAGCTGTAACCGCTGCCTTGTTTAATACCGGCATACCAGTTGTTGCAGTAAACCCACGACAGATACGTGATTTCGCAAAGGCTATAGGAGTGCTGGCAAAGACAGACCATGTCGATGCCAATGTTATTGCCCGTTTTGCTGGGACAATAAGGCCACAGGTGCGTTTACTAAAGAATGAGGAAATGCTACAGTTGGAGGCCATTGTGGTGAGACGCAGGCAGCTTGTCAGTATGCAGATAGAGGAAAAAAATCGCCTGCACATAGCGCCAAATAAGGTAAAGAAAGATATCGAGGAACATATTGAATCGCTGCAAAAGAGACTGCATGAAATCGACAAGGAAATGGACAGATTCATAAAAAGCAGTCCAGCGTGGAGAGAAAAGGAAAAAATCTTAAGGAGTGTCCCAGGCGTAGGACCTATATTAGTGGCAACATTGCTTTGTGAGTTGCCTGAGCTTGGAACGTTAGACAGGAAAAAGATCGCAGCTCTTGTTGGGGTAGCCCCTTTCAATCGTGATAGCGGTAAATTCAGTGGCACACGTTCAGTTTGGGGTGGTAGAGCTGCTGTCAGAGCTGTTCTATACATGAGTACTATCGCAG
>JADFXZ010000177.1 GCA_015233265.1 Nitrospirota bacterium | reverse complement strand
TTTGCCTGCCCGTGAGTTCTAATATCTTCTGAATGCCGTGAAATGCCTCATGGTTAGATATGTCCGCCATATTCTCAGCCGTTGCCAGCCTGATGACGTGATACCATTTGCCGTCTTCACCCAGCTCATGCGTGTACATGCCGCGTATCGGGGGATACTCATCAGGGTTGCCAGAGATGCCGTGCTTGGCCATACCTTCACGCAGCACGTCCTCAGTAACCCCGGGTGGTCGTGGCCCCTCGTAAGTCTCGAGCTTAACGTTAGGGCCTAAGGTCTTTTTGAGATTGTCGAGAATATCGCGGTAGGTCTGGTCGAGGTCTACCGGACGTGTGGGATTCTCAGACGGACGTGCGCCTTCTTTAAGGGCAAACTGGCCGGGGTTTTCTTGTCCGGTATCGGATTTTTGTGGTATAGTAGAAGTAGAAGAAGGCGATGCGGTAAGCGTTTCGGACGTGGAAGGAGAGGCCGCCTCCAAAGGTGGCATATCACCCGTACCGGTAGCCTTCTTTTTAAATAAAGTGGTACCAGCCAGTTCTTTTTTGCCTTGTCTTATCTCTTCATAATAATAGACTTCTCCATTTATACGTTTAGTATATAGAAATACGTCTTTCCCTAACTTTGTTTTACCAATATATTCAACCTTGTCATAATCATTGACTATCTCCGGTATTCGGGCAATATCTTCTTTTGTAATCGCTATCAGACCTCTTGGCTCTTCTGTTTTTGGATCGCCATGTTCCTTTAACGCATGATTGACAAATGAGTTATCAATCGAATGGCGATAACCGCTTACATCGAAGTCTTTATTCTTTTCACTGCCAGCTTGTCTTATAGCGTCAGCGTTCTCTTCAGAAACTGGCCCCAAAATCAACCTGTGCATCGAACCTATTTTTTCCGCAACGGCATTAAACAATCTTTCAATTGCGGCCTTATAGGACATTGTGTCTTCTGCTCTCTGACTTCCTCCCGTTTTGGCTATATATTTTACCTTTATTGGATACGAATCTTCCTGATTATGCCCTTTCTCTTGCTTGATACCCAAATTCTCTAACTGTTTCTGTATAGCCTCTGTTGTAATAGGTGGCTGTAGCTTAACGCCTAATGCCTCTAACTGCTTCTGTTTATCCGTCGTCTGGCCTTCTGACGTGGCCGTAGAGCCATCATCACCGGCATGTGCTGCCTCTAACCCTTCCTGTGGCTCAACGCCAGTTCCTGTAGTTTCTGGCTCGTTTGGCGCGGGGGAATTATCAATAGCCTGCTGTGAGTCCTCCAGTTTTGCCGAATTATTAGCCGAATAATTATTTGTATCTGACTGTTCATGCGGCTTTTCAGCCATATTATTAGCCGAATCAACCGCCTCCGGCTTATAAATAACCTGACCAGCGATAATATCCCGTGCCCGTCCCGCGTCCATATCCACTATCTCACTATCGGGATAGCCAAGCCCTTTGAGTGCCGCGTATGACTCCGGGGCGGTCTCCGCTTCGGTCTTTCCTTCCGGCGTGGTATCTATGCCCATCTCTTTTAGCGCTTGAGGATATTGATACGGATTCTCCAAATTAATATATTCAGCATCCGCATGAGACATCGCATTTATCTCATCATCACTATAGCCTAATTGTTTTAGACTGATAATTAGTTCAGGATCTTTCGGTGTCTGCCCTTCATTCCCCTGTCCTAGCATCGAGGGAAGCTGCTCAGCAGCTCCGGTGTCTGTGCCGCCCTGGCCTTCATTGCCCTGTTGCGCTCCATACTCATTATCCAGGGCGTTCATTTTGTCGAGACCAGTCTGCAGATCGCTTACCGCGTCCGGCGGCGGCACAACCTGATTCGTTTTCGTCAGGTCTTCGGCCGTTGCGCTATCTTTCATGTAACTATACGGATTAACCGCGTGGGCCGCTAAGAATACAGGGCCGCCCATCATCATGTTTCTTAATCTCTCTTTCCATGAATCAGCGTGTTCACTTGCCCCGCCTGCCGTTCCTAAGGCGTATGTGGCTATCATTTTTGCAAGCCACTCCGGTGCGGACGGTATCAATTTACTTATCGCCGCGTTTGCCACGTTACCGCCTACGGCAAATAATTTACCCATCAACGCGCCCATCGCCGTGTTTTTAATCGTAGTCCCAATATCAGGGGCGTTTGTCTGTGCTCCATACGCGCCCATCGAAATAGCAGCTGACCCCAAGAGCTTGTTTAAGACACCAGGCGCTATGTGGTCTAAAACCTTCACCGCGGCCTTTGTGGACATACCGCCCATATTAGCGGCCATTCCGGCCAGTTCGGCGGCACTCTGCCCTGCTGATGTCCATGTGCCGTGCTCTGTCTGTGTCTCAGGTACGTAACTGTTTAAGAAGCCATGGGCAAAGCCCGTTATATATGGTGCCGCTGCTCCAAATTGCTGATTTGCCTGATTAATCCACTCCTGATTTTCATAAGGTGATGCCGTCCCTGCCAGGTTATGACCTGCAAGCAGCGGCGCTTGTAATGCCGTACTTACCGGTTTGCCTATTGAATCCGGTAATACCGCCTCCGCGCCTTTTCCAATCCCGCTAAGTAAATAACCAGGCATTTCAAGCGGTGCGCCTTTTACCCAACGTGCAGCCTTCTCCGGCCATCCCATTTGTGCAGGGGGATTTGTGCTTGGCTGCGGCTGTTGTGTGGCCTGTGGTTGCGGTGCGGCAACTTCCGGCATTGTAATAGTTGCAGGGTCGATTGCCATTGGATGTACTGCGCTCTGCGGTGCATTGACTTCAGACATTGTTATAGTGGCGGGGTCTACCGCCATAGGGTTCACATCCGGCTGTGGCACTTCCTGCATAGTAATCTGTTTGGGGTCAATTGCCATTGGATGAGGTTCGGAATTAGCAATGAAATCAGTATTGGCCGTAATCCTGTTATCCGCAGTATTCTCTGATACAGGCGTCTCAGGATGCGCCATAACATCATACGGGTTAGAACTCCACCCTGGCAGCTCATCAATCTTATCAGCGTTGTCAGTTTTCATTTGGGATTCCCATAATTGTCATAGTATCGCCCGTTAGCGTCTGTGATTGTATTATCCTTATTCAAAGTAACGACAGTACCGCCTCTGGCTGTGAATGTTCTGACAGCGCCGCCATGATCTCCTGCGGCCGGTGCTTGCGTCCCCTGAGCCGGTGGTGTCCCTATCGTTGTATTGTCTGACGAGGCCGCCGGTGGCGGTGTGGGTGTCGGGCTTGCAGGTGGTGTGCCCGTCGAGGACGGTGGGGTTGCAGGCGGCGTCGCCGCAGAGGGATTCAACATATTTATCTGTAGCTGCTTATACTGATTATCATACTGCTGCTTAGTTATCTTGCCGTCATTCAATTGCTTTTGCAGGTCGAGCTTGCGTTGTTCCAGATCAAGAGAACTCTGTTTATTGGCATTATCATTATCGACTTTTTTACTATAGGCGTCAGACTTTTTATCTTGGGCGGCAGCGCGCGTTTGATCGCTATCGCCTCTGATGCGCCAGTATTCAGCCTGCGCTTGATTCTGTTCATGCTGCTGAAGCTGCTGCTGTGCCCGTGCCAATTCATTAGCGGCCAGATTCTTTTGGCCTACTCCTTTTGATAGTTGCAAGACGACATTAAACATATTCTGCAGAGCGCCCCAGCCGCCGTCCCCCGTTGTGGTCGGCATACCTGCCAATATCTTATTCATATTGTCAGAGGCCGCAGTGTTCTTTGCGTACAAGTTCTGCATGTAGGGATCTTTTACACCCGGCAGCTGTGAATCTGTCCCCGGTACGCTGGTATCAGGTATATCTAACGGAGTTTTGGACGGTATGGATATATCCGGTACAGCTCCTGAGACATCAGGGTTATTTTGAGGAGGTGCTTTAAATTGTTTGGCCGCATCGCTTAACGGCGGCGTATTAAAAGGCGTCGATTTTGTTGACGTATCCGGCGAACCCCCTGTAACACCAGACATATCAGGCAGCCATGAATCAGACGTCCCCGGCAGTTTAATATTCCCGCTGTCGTCATAGTTCGTAATAGAACCATCGTCGTTATACTTCTTTATCATCCCCATAATCTCTATCTCCTATTTATCTTTAATCGCTTTTATCCTCGTCTTTCATCATGGCCTTGATGAGCTTTTCGATGTCTGAATCAACCGTTTTTTCGCGTTCAAGCATTTTGACTTTTCCAAACAACACCCGCAATGCCTCAGCATACTCCTTTGTCAGACCTTCAATCTCGCCAAGTGTCATGCAATCCTCCTTGCCCCTGTTTGTCATTCCGGCTTGTCCGGAATCTTCTCTTATGTTGTTCTGAGAATCAATCATTATTTAATTGCCTGCGTTACAGAGCTGATTGCGTTTATTGCCGATGTCCACCCTGCGGCCAAATTCCGGAACAACGCCACCCCCTCGGCCGTGGCCCTCATTTTCAATTCGTAGTTATTCATCTGCTCTTTGAGTTTCAGCTCAGCCTGACGCAGTTGCAGCCCGGCGGACTCGACATTCAGATTCGCATTCGTCTTTTTGATCTCATATTGCAGATTGTAGGCCCTCTCAGTCAGCGACCCCATCGCATTGTACGCGCTTATATCCCCGGCGTGTTTCTCAAGCACCCTCTGCATATACGTCA
>JADFXZ010000176.1 GCA_015233265.1 Nitrospirota bacterium | reverse complement strand
CAACAAGATAAACGCCCTGAGAGGGCATTGCCCCGGCATTACAATCACGTCGGATATAATAGCCGGATTCCCAGGCGAGAGCGACCAAGACCATGAACTTACACTTGCGGCATTAAAAGAAATAGAGTTTGACGGCGTGTTTGCATTTAAATATTCAAAACGCCGTTACACTCGCGCCTCAGAGATGGAGGGGCAGCTTGAGCCGGCAATAAAATCAGCAAGGCTCAAAGAAATTCTTGACCTACAGGATGTTATAACAGATAAGATAAACCAGCGGCTTATGGGTCAAACAGTAGAAATCCTCGTTGAGGGCGAAAGCTCAAGAGATGCAAATCGCTGGAGCGGCAGGACGCGGACAAATAAGATAGTGAATTTCACGCCGGAGGAATCGACTAAAAAAGGAATGCTCATATCAGCAACTATAACAAACACCTTCAGACATTCTCTGGAAGGCAGGCTTCACACCAATCGATAGTAATGAAATTCTGTGTGCTTACGCTTGGCTGCAAGTCCAACCAATCTGAAAGCGGCCTGATTGAAAATATCCTTCTGGAAAACTCCCATGATAAGGTTCCGCTTGAGGAAACCCCTGAGATCTGCGTAATAAACACTTGCAGCGTAACGGCCAAGAGCGACTATCAATCAAGACAATTAATAAGGCGCGCACTGAAGACAGGGGCATCGGTAATTGTGACTGGCTGTTATTCAGAGCTTAACGCCTCTGAGATAATCAAGATAAGCAATGATGTCGAGATTGTAGCAAACAACAATAAGGCCGCATATTTCAAAGATAAATTTGGCCACAGCCCAAATATTAAAGCCCCAAATAATATAACGGCAAATCAGGGAAACAGCCGCGCCTTACTAAAGATTCAGGACGGCTGCAATGCCTCCTGCACGTACTGTATTATTCCGCAAACCAGAGGTGCCTCACGCTCACGTCCTGCAGATGATATAATCCGGCAGGCCATAGCGCTTGAGGTGGCGGGTTTCATGGAAATCGTCATAACGGGGATTCATATAGGGTATTACGGTGTAGACCTTAATCCTCAGCTGGATCTTGCAGCGCTTATCGAAATGATATTGCAAAATACGACTAATCTGAGAATCAGACTGACCTCAACTGAGGGAAGTGAAATATCAGACAGACTAATCCGTCTCTTCAATGACGAAAGGATTTGCAGCCACATCCACATACCGCTGCAAAGCGGCCACGACTGGATATTACGGCAAATGAACCGCCCATATAACACAGCAGAATTTAGGCAGACCGTCTTACGCATAGCCGACACTGTCGATAACATATCCATAGGCTCTGATGTCATAGTTGGTTTCCCCGGCGAGACCGACGCCCACTTTAAGGAAACGTTTGACTTTATCTCTGCCTTGCCGCTTACTTATCTACATGTCTTCCCATACTCAATGAGAAATAACACGCCAGCCGCCTTGATGCCAGGCGCCGTAGAGGAAGGGATAAAAAAACAACGGGCGTTGCATCTAAGGCAGATGTCTAATGAAAAGAAACAGGCGTATATGACCGCCCAGACGGGGAAAATCCTTACCGCTGTAGTCGAGCAAATTGAAGGCAGCACATTTACGGCGACAACGGGAAATTATCTCAAAATCGTTGCTGAGACAGTGCCGGGGATTGAGATACAGGAAAAACGCCTTGCAACACTGATAGTTACTGGAAAAGAAAAAGACCGCCTCGTCGGAAAGCCGATAATAAGCAGATAACTTACCATTATATAAAGAATAATCGATAGCCTAAAAGTTGAACAATACCGGTAAAGGCGCGCAAACAAAGGCTCTACGTGTGCAATCCATAGCGTTACCGACAAGTTATACACAAAAGATGTTGGCACAAAATGTCCGATAAGATATATTATGTAAAATTATATATATCGTAAATCCATATGCAGCGGCTCATTCTCAGCCGTACTTGCCTAAGAATTCAGTATTGAAAAATCATCTGACGTTATGCTACAATGGCTATATGAGCGTGATAACGATTCCAGAGGTTTTAAGAAAAAAGCTTGGTGATGACGGAGCTGAGGCCCTTGTCAGAATTATTAACGATTCTGATTCAAACTCCCGCAAGGATTTAGCCACAAAGGCTGTCCTTGAGAGCGCCAAGTCAGACATCATTAAATGGGTAGCCGCCATGCTCGTGGCTCAGGCCGCTGTAATAGCCGGTATGTTCAGGCTTTTCGGAGTTCTTAAGTAAACAAATCTTTATAACCACTGCCGCGAATGTTATAGCAATAAATCCGCTGTTTACTGTATTATAGAACTCCGATGATTGGTTCACTCAGAGGGACGGTTTTGCGTAAGAAGCCAGATATGGTCTTAATCGAGGTTAACGGCGTCGGTTACGAGGTACACTGCCCTATTAGTGTGATTACCAGTCTGCCTGCCGAGGGCCAGGGTGTATTTTTATTTATCTATACGCATGTGCGCGAAGATACTCTTCAGCTTTATGGATTTGTCAAAGAGGAGGAACGGTTTATTTTTATAAAGGTGCTGTCTGTCAGCGGTGTTGGGCCAAAGATTGCCCTTGCGGCCCTCTCAGGGCTTTCATCTGAGAAATTCGCCTCAGCCGTGAATTCCAACGACATAGACACCCTCACAGCAATCCCAGGCATAGGCAAAAAGACCGCCGCGCGCATTGTCCTTGAACTCAAGGACAAACTCCCCGTCACTGCCGTGTTTGCTAATACCGATTACGAGGACGCCATGTCTGCCCTTGTCAACCTGGGATATAAGAGGACAGATGTAATCACTATCCTCGATAGGCTCAACAAAAAAGGTGTTCGTGATATTGAGTCACTCCTAAAGGAATCCTTAAAATTATTATCGAAGACCGACCAGTAATAGGTATCTGTCAAATATGCCGAATTTAAAAGACGAACGAACGATTCAATCGCAAGAGCTCTCCGAAGACGGGCAGACCGACTATACGCTTCGTCCTGGGACTTTTGATGAGTTCATCGGGCAGACGAGGATAAAGGAAAACCTGTGCGTCTTTATCGAGGCTGCAAGGCAGCGCGGTGAACCCCTTGACCACGTACTGTTTTGCGGCCCGCCCGGCCTTGGCAAGACCACAATAGCCAATATCATAGCCAACGAACTCAAGGTAAATATAAAGACAACATCAGGGCCGGTGCTCGAGAGGGCCGGAGATCTTGCCGCCATCTTAACGAACCTCTCTGACAACGACATTCTTTTTATCGATGAGATACACCGCCTGCCCCGTATCGTTGAGGAGATAATGTACCCCGCTATGGAGGACTTTAAGCTCGATATTTTAATTGGTCAGGGACCAAGCGCAAGGACGCTTAAACTCAATCTGCCCAGGTTTACGCTGATTGGGGCAACCACCAGAACCGGCCTCTTAACCTCCCCTCTCAGAGACAGATTCGGCGTCATAAACAGGCTTGAGTACTATGGTCATCAGGAACTCGTTGTGATAATCAATCGCTCGGCGTCGATTATCGCTATAGAGATTACCGATGAGGCATCGCTTGAGATAGCGAGGCGCTCGCGCGGGACGCCAAGAATCGCTAACAGGCTATTAAAGCGCGTTCGCGACTTTGCTCAGGTAAAGAACAACGGGGTAGTAGATCTCAAGATAGCCAAAGTCGCACTTTCGTCTTTAAATATAGACAATCTTGGGCTTGACGATATGGACAGGAAGGTGCTTCTGACGATAATTGAGAAATTCGGCGGCGGCCCCGTAGGGGTTGAGACCATCTCGGCCTCTGTCAGTGAGGACAAGGACACGATAGAGGATGTCTATGAACCGTACCTGCTTCAGGAGGGTCTCTTGGAGCGTACTCCACGCGGGAGGCTTGCCACACCACTAGCCTATCGGCACCTCGGCAAGACCGCCCCGCGCCGGCTGTTTTAATGATAGGGCAATTTTAGTGAAAACACTGCTTCATATATGCTGCGCCAACTGTGCCGTCTACCCCCTCGATGTGCTTAATAAAAGAGGCATAGACGTAACCGGCCTCTGGTATAACCCGAATATTCACCCGCTTACCGAATATGCCCTGCGTCTTGACGCGGTTAAACAGCTCATCTGCCATACTCCCGTTGAAATGCACTATGACAATTACTATGGCCTGACGGAGTTTATCGAAATTGCCGGTCTCAAAGGAAAAGACAGGTGTGCGGCCTGCTACCGAATGAGACTTTCCGAATCTGCAAGGAAGGCAAAGGACTTGGGCTGTGACGCGTTTTCGACCACCCTACTCTACAGCGTCTATCAGAAATATGAAATCATCGTAGAGACCGCCGTTGATATTGCAAATCAATATTCAATCGAATTCTACGCCGAGGATTTCAGAAAGGGCTGGCACGAGGGGATTGAGATGTCAAAAAGGCTTTCCCTCTACAGACAGAAGTACTGCGGCTGCATATACTCCGAAATGGAGCGATATGCGGGAAAGATGCAAAAGTTAGCTCCAGGGTTTAGGATTTCATAGCGTGATATATTTATTTTGTACAATCCTCTACTGTTTATAATCGACCCCCTCCTCCCTATTAGGATGATGCATTCAAACCTTCTGAACATCGAGTTAAGAGAGTGTAGATGTTTATGTCTCATATTTTCAAGCTTCTCATTGCATCACACGAAGAAATATTAAGACCA
>JADFXZ010000175.1 GCA_015233265.1 Nitrospirota bacterium | reverse complement strand
ACTATTTTGCCACTAATTTATCCTAATTATCTCGCTGCTTAAGTTAATGACATTGGTCATTGTGCCGCTTTATAATAGCATCATTAATAATTGGGATACCTTGCCAGCTGAAAACCAAGTCATAGACAACACCTTCATTTCTGTCCCATCTCAAAGACATGTCAAGTTCAAAATCAAACGAAATAAGTTTCGCCATCCTTATCTCCATGGATTAGGATTTATTAAATTAGCTGAGTCTCCTCTATTTTACACTAAATGGGTTATTCAATGCTAACTGCCTGTTATTTTATAATCCCCCGTTCTATAATCATGTTGAGATTCGAGTGCGCCCGCTTGTAATTTGGATTAATCAATAGCGCCTTTTGAAACATCTCGGCGGCGGCCTTGTGATTGCCTACGGTCATCATTGCCTCTCCCAGACCGTTATACGCCTCCGGAATATCTGGCTTTATTGCTATGGCTGAGTTAAAATTCTCCGCCGCCTTGTCAAATTGGTGAATCCTCATGTAGACGGTTCCCTTGTTGATATACGCGTCGGCGTTCTTTGGGTCTATCGCTATTGCCTTGTCAAAGGCCTTGAGGGACTGGTCATATTTGCCCGTCTCAGCAAGGACAGTGCCGAGGTTATAGAAGAGTAGGGCGCTGGTCTTAATCGTCTGCGACGCATGGGTTAATAACGAGGTTGAATTCTGCCAGTATCTCACCTGTTTGACCGAAAGCGCTGTACAGGTGCAGATTATCGCAAAAGAGATAATTTTAACGGGCAGGCGCTGAGAAATCTTTGTAGGCAGCGCATAGGCCGCCATGATGAAAAGCCCTATAAATGGGATGTACGTGTATCTGTCGGCCATTCCCTGCGCCCCCACCTGTACAAGGCCAATCACCGGCACCATCGTACCCAAAAACCAAAACCAGCCGGTCAGAATATATGGAGAGCGTTTAACGACCAGGACTGCACATATCGTCACGGCCAATAAGATTACAACCGCCCCTATCCACTGCCACGCCTCAACTGCCTCCATACGTGGATAAAAGACCGACAGCCCGGTTGGGATAACGGCGTTTTTCAGATACTTCACATACGCCGTCAAAACATTGCCCATACGAAGGGAATAGGGCAGTTCAGCAAGCGATATGACGGCCTTGTAGTTTTTCTGCGCGTAATACGTGATAACGCTAAATACGCCTGAAATTATAAACATGGGGATTTTTTCTATTATTAGTTTAGACAATGGCGTCTGCTTAAGCCGCCCTAACGGCCAGCTGTCTATCAAGAGGAGCACAAATGGCAGCGTCACCAGCATTGGTTTTGACATCAGGCCTAGTATGAAAAAAATAATCACATACGCGTAAGACTTACGTGAGGGCTGGCGCGTGTATTTAACATAGAAAGACATTGTAATAAACCAAAATAGGGCGCTTATGAGGTCTTTACGTTCAGAGACCCATGCGACAGATTCGACATGGGCAGGATGAACGGCAAATAATGCGGCGACAAGGGCACTGCGCCACAGCTCGCCTGTCATCTCCTTAAAAAGCAGAAACAACACTATGGAGTTGATAATATGAAGTATGAGATTGCTCATGTGATGTCCGCCGGGGTTCACCCCGTAGATTGCCGCGTCAATCATGTGCGTTATCCACATCAGCGGCACCCAGTTACCCTCGATGGTCGTAGTAAATGCCCACTTAATCCCGTCAACTGTGAGACCATTCTGCACATGAGGATTGTTGGTGATGTGTATGGCGTCGTCAAATGAGACGAATTCAAAGCCATAAACGGGTAAAAAAACTATCATGACAGCCGCGGCAAGTAACAGCACAACGGTATCGGTGGAGTCAATCTTATTAATCAGATGTCTTGACATTTTTAAGCAAATCTTTTAGACTAATAGCATGAGCCTGTTGCTCCATACGGGGCGCACCGCCAGAGATGGCATCTCCCGTGTGCAAAGCTCGACCTGCAGCGGGCTTTTCTAATTCTTTGAGGCGGAGATCGTAAAATCGTCTGCCATCGTTAGTTTCTTTTATTGTCAATTTTACTCTATATAGTTTACTATCTATTTCTAATGGCGCATAAAATATGTGGATGTTTTTAATGTGAGGACTGTTTTCTCTGTCCCGACGTGTTTGTGCTTTGATAGCATATTCTATCATTTCAGGTATTGCCCTTACAGCTTTAATGTGGTCACCGGGTGTTAATCGTTTTCCACTCAATACTTTTTTAACGCTCTTACCTGTTATATCGATTCTCCAAGCAGTGTCTTTGTTAATTGGGGACTTCCCCTGTAGGTTGATTTTATCCCATGTACCGGCTTCTTTCCTTGCCTTCCACGCCTCATCGCTAAACATCTTGGCATCGAGTTTTGTTATTTTTACGCCTGGCGACTGTGAAAGGGTGTCGTTAAATCCTGGTATTTTTTGGCGCTTACCGGCATCTGGCGGCTGCTGAGAATGAGGCGGCTTTAATGGCTGTGTGCCATTTCGCCGCCTCTGCCCCAATTACGCGAGTCGTCCGTATGATTAGTGTTTTACTGGTTTCTTAGCGGGTTTGCCGTCTGCCCTTTTTTGCAGCCAGTTGGTAATTGCCGGGGCAAGTTCCTTCTGTGACTTGCCGCCTACAAATACGCCGATGTGTCCGCCCTTAAACTCGTAGAGTTCCTTGTCCGTACTTCCTACGAGGTCGTTTAATGGTTTTGTCGCATCTGGCGGTACGATATGGTCGCCTGAGGCAAAGATGTTCAGAAGCGGCATGGTCAGGTTCTTGAGATTTACGGATTTATCGCCAACCACAAGTGTGCCCTTTACGAGTTTATTGCCCTGATACATGTCCTTGATGAACTGCCTTAGGGTCTCACCGGCCTGGTCAGGGCTGTCGAATATCCACTTCTCCATTCTAAGGAAGTTGAGGAGTTTCTCCTTGTCCTCCACCACGTCGAGCATTCCTATATACTTGCCGACATTGAGGGTTATTGGCATGAGCATGAGAAATCCTGAGTTGAGAAAATCCCCTGGCACTACGCCATAGGCGTCAATCAGGGCATCTGCGTTCATGTTTTTTGACCAGTTGAAGAGCAGTCCCTTCTTAACGGAGAAATCTATCGGGGTGACCAAGGTGACCAGGTTTTTGATCTTCTCAGGGTAGATGGACGAGTATATGGTGCTGAAGGTCCCACCTTGGCAGATGCCCATCAGATTTACTTTATCGACATTGGCCGATTCCCTGATGTGGTCAACGGCGTCGTTGAGGTATACGTTGATATAATCGTCCATGCTGAGGTATCTGTCCGCACGGGTAGGATAGCCCCAGTCGATTATGTAGAGGTCCATACCATGGTCAAGCAGGTTCTTTACAATGCTCCTGTCTGGCTGTAAGTCCAGCATGTATTCTTTGTTGACCAACGCATACACGATTAACACGGGTACGCCGCACGTTACCTTGTCGCTTTTATAGTGGAAGAGTCTCATCTTGTCTTGCTGGAAGACGAGTTCCTTCTGAGATGAGCCTACATCGATGTCCTCTATCTGCAGGATTGTCTCGGAGCCTTTGATGACCTTGGTGCTGGTGTCGCCTATTTCTTTTATCAGGCTTTTAGTATCAAATGCTACAAAAGGCGTTTTCATTGAGCGACCTCCTTATCGTTTTTCACGTTTAGTTTTTTCTCTAGAACACGTACTTTCTTTTTTAATTCGTACAGTGTTTTATACATATCGTCTATTTCGGAACGAACCGGGATGGGTAAGTCCGAAAGATGAAGCTCCATCAGTTTGTGGAAGTATTTCCTGAACTCAAGGGCCGACTCAAGAAGCCCGCCCTGAACGGTGGAGAATTCCTCTGTGTTAAACAAATCGAAGTACTCGGCCTCGTTGATGTCTGTCCACATCTTATAGAAATCGTTGTAGCTTTTAATTTCTTCGCCGGCCTTAATCTTATTAGCGATCGCTTCGACTACTTTCTTGGAAGCCTTCTCTCCCGCTATGTAGATTTTGTGCTGGAATTCGGCGTTTTTAGCTATGTAAACACTGTACAAGTTAAGCGTTCTGAGAAGGAGTTCCATTTTTTCCCTGTCTTTTCCAACCTGAGGGGACTTAAATACCTTTCCAAATGTCTTTTCAAAGGCGCTGTAGAAGTTATGGAAGACATTAATGCTGGCATTTGGGTCACTGGCCGAGGATATATCGAAAAACGCCCCCATACTCTTTTGAATCGCTTCAAACCACGGGCCGCCAAAGTTCTGTGCGGACGTCCCCCATGTCTCAATCACCTTGGAGGAGTTACCAAACATCTCCGAGGCCGATTCGGGATTTGTAAAGCCGAAGAGCTTATCCACCAGACCTTTTAGTTTAACCGGATCGGCTAACTCTTTAATATTATCAGGATTAAAGGCGTTGTCCTGAGCGGCCTTGATGACCGGCTGCCAGAACTCATATACCTTCATGTATGAATCGAAGCCCTGAAACATCTTCGATACGGTGTCCTTGCCCAATCCTGACGGGAACTTCTTCATCATATCGTCAATCGATCCGCCAACGGTCTTAGACCACACATTGTATAAACCCATTACGTCGCCCGATGCACCGTCCTTTGGCATTGCCATCGACTGAAAGTTCTTCGTTATGCCGGCTGCTGTTTGGGCCCAGTTGTTTATGAAATCTTTCT